>CAZYSY010000059.1:0-6475 GCA_964650295.1 uncultured Caldilineales bacterium
CCCGGCCACTGAGGAGATAAACTGCAGCCAGAGGCAATGGCGCAGGCTGGAATGCATCCTCATCCAGGGGCAGATAGCGCTTGTCCCACTGGGGGTCGTTGGGAATGATGCGGGGAAATCGGTTTGCGTCACCGGCCAGAAAGGTGAGGGCGTCGTTCCACAGTTTGAGTTTGGGATAACCGGGCAGCACCCAAAAGCCATCTTGCCGCTCATCCAGCACGCCCAGATCGTCACTGAGGATGGGATAGCCCAGACTTGCGAATACGGCCGCGGTAGTAGATTTGCCCGCATGAGCAGGCCCGACTAGCAAGATGGCCTTCCCATCCACAGCCACTGCACTGGCGTGCAACACCATCCGTCCATGCAACCGCAGCCATTGCCCCATGACGGGCCCCAACAGATAGATGGCCGCTGCCTCGGGCGAGGATTGAGGAAACCAGCCGCCTTCGATCCGACGTTGAGGGGGGCTCAGGATAAACGCCGCTTCGTCAGGATAGAGGAAGGCATACTCCCCCGCCTCATTCCTCCGCACAGTCAGTTGAGGAAGCCCTTTAGCGGTGCGATAGGGGCTTTCATAAACCAACTGGCCGAAATTCCCAATAAAAAAACCGACATTTTCGATCTCGAGCAAATCTATGACGAGATCGAAAATGTCGGGAGGAGCAGAGATTGGATTAAGGGCAGGAATTGGAAATTCAGATCGAAACAAAAGATTGAAGCATCGAAAAACAAACCCCCAAAAACTCATTGTAGCGTATTTGGTCAACTCGTTTTCTGGTCCAAAAAACCATCCGTCAAAGTAAGAGGCCAATTGCTATGTGTTTTCTGATAGATAGTTCCATAGACTGTAAGCTTGGGTGTGACATAAGGTTTTCGTTCTCTGGGAGACCGAGATAAAGAGATATTGTGAGACATGGTACCCTCCAAGAATGCATTACCTTTGCTCTTGCAACCACCAGGTAAATGCAAAGAAACTGAAAAGTTGAGCGATTTCGTCTTTTGTCAACAGTTGAAGCGATCCCGCAGACTTTGCCAAGCTGTCGAAATTAAGACAAAAACCATCATTTTTCTGAAAATATTTTATCACTTTTTCAAAATAAATTGTATCATATTTCCCCTGGATCATCAAGACATCAGCCAAGCTGCGCTCCAATACATTTTTAGACCGGGTGCGCACGGTTTCGGGGATGCTACCCGCCAGGGCCTGGCGCACGATGAATTTGGCCTCGAACCAGGGCAGGGGCGGCAGGGCCAACAGGTACTCGATCAAACGCACATCGAAGTAAGGGTGGCGAAATTCCAGGGGCGCGCCGCCTGTTTCGATATCATACGCCTGAGTGAAGAGATGGGCCCAGAGAGGCGCGTTGAGACTGGCCCAGGCCTCGGGCCGCAGGGGATGGGGGGCGTCGGCCATGTGCTCCATGCCCGCGCGCCACGCCTCCCAGCGCTGCGGCAAGCGCATCCGTTGCACGAAGTCGGGTTGGAACCAGAAGTCGAATGCAGGCGGCCGCAGGCCATGACGCTGGTCGCTGCGCCCGCCCGTGAGCTGAGTGCGCAGGTAGAGGGGCGGCCATTGCCCGGTCGCCTGATGATAGTGGCGAAACGCGGTCACAAGGGAACGCCAACGAAATCCCTTGAGTTGAGTTAGCAGATAGCCGCGCGAGGGATAGAGCGCGGGATCGCCTCCCTGCCCGGTGAGCGCCACCCGTCCATGTTCGGCCATCCGCCGGTACAAATCGACCGATAGCTTCCACAGAGGGTCCGCCTGGGGTTGAGCAATATCCCAATCGGGCCGGTCCCAGCCTTCGAACAGACGATACCCATCGATAGCGATGACCGAGAGAGGGATGTGCAGGTGGTCGGCCACCTCGCGGGCGGGGAAAACCTCCCGCTCCTTCTGAACGTAATAGCGAGAATCCAGAGTGAAGGCCCGCAAAGATCGGGCGCCCGCTGCGCGGGCCATAGCCGCCACCGAAGTGGAGTCCAATCCCCCGCTCATGAGGATGCTCACCCGGCTGGTGCGCAGGCGATCCTGCACGGCCTGGCCCAGGAGTTCTCGAAAATGCTGCACGTATGCGTCCGGGTTCTTGTAGCGGATTTCGCCATCTGTGGGCAGCGACCAGTAGCGATGCAGTTGCGGGGAGGATGCGCCCGCTCGCCAGATCAGCGCGTGGGCCGGAGGCAGGGCGCGGATGGCCGCGTAAATGGTGCGGGTGGCATCCTGATACTGCCCGAACAACAAGAAGTCAGCCACCGCCTCCTCATCCAGTTCGTCCGGCAGAGCAGGATGGGTGCGGAGCGCGGCCACGCTACTGCTGAGCAGCAACGCATCATCGGTGTGAGCGTAATACAGCGGCTTGACGCCAAAATGGTCGCGGGCCGCCAAAAGAAGCCGACGTCGGTCATCCCAGAGGATGAATGCGAAATCGCCCAGCAGATGCTCCGGGCAAGCCTCACCCCAGGCCCGATACGCGTGGAGTATCAGAATCTCATCCGGAGCGTTGGCGGGAACGACCTGACTGCTGGCCGTCAGCGCCTGACGCAACGCATCCCGGCCATCAATGCGCGCGTCCGCAGCAAGCCACAGCGCCCCATCCGCCAGCGACGCCAGCCCCAACGGCTTCACATCCTCCAACGTGCGGAAAAGTGTGTGTCCCAGGCAGATGGCGTCGCCGCACCAGATTGCACTGCCATCGGGTCCGCGGCGGGCCAGGACAGTCATCATCCGCTGCAAGAGCATCGGATCCGACGGGCAACCACGCCGGGACGCGATGGCGAGGATGCCACTCATGCCTCGCCTCCTCCGGCTGACAGGAAATCGAGAGGTAGCGACGTGTAGATCGCCACGGCATCCTCGAAATCATTCAGCGTCACGCCCTGGTACGTCACCCAGGCGTGCGATTCGAAACCGGTCAGGGTGCGCACACCGATCTGCAACCGCGCGTCTGCACCCCGACGGCGCAGCAAAAACCACATCGTCATCGATTCCGCCAGACACGCGGCCGGATGCAGTTTGATGCGGCGGTTAGCAAAGACCATCACGCCAGCCCAGCGCCACACCATGGGCAGCGGCGGCGCAGACGTCCATTCAGCCTGGAGCGAATGTCGGGCCAAGGCCCGCGCGGTGCGCCGAAACCCAAACCGCCTCAAAGCCCAATCGATGAGGATCAGCCAAAATAATGTTTGCGCCGCCAGCCAGCTCTCCCTCCATTCCTGCGGAGAAATCCCCCGGCCGCCGAAATAAAAATCATCCTGTGCCATGGCTGTCGGGCACCACCTTCACCAACTTGTTCTCCTGCAGTTCTCCGAGAAATCGCTCCATGTCTGCTTCCAGGCGCGCTGGAGCCACCTCATACTCCGCAAGTAGCAGATCGTAGGCTGTGCGCAAATTTTGGGCTTCCAACATAACCTGTATCATACGCGTGCCCACTTCGTCGAGACCAAAAAACTGTTCAGTTTCGAGATTGAGAAGCACGGAGTCGTATTCGAGTTGCTGCATCAATGTGCTCTCTGTCAGAACCACTTTTTGACTATCGCTCAATGTCATCATTGTTTTTTACCTGACCTCTTGTCTGGAATTTCCTGTAAAAGATGCTCCAAATCCCCAGCCACCAGCGGTAGGGATAGGAGAAAATCGTTATTCGATGTGAATCGACGCCATAACGCTGACGCATGTACGCTGTTGACGGAAACAGCTTCCGTCTCAGAAATCGAAACTGCTGTCGCCGTCCAGAAATGTCCGATAGATCAGCCCAAAATCGCTGCGCCACAGAACGATGGGGCGTTGTCATTTGCCGGTAGATCCGTCTTTCATCAGGCGAAGGTAACAAAGTATCTAGCCGGACCAGCGTCTCGCTAGGAATGGGCGCTCGCCAGCGCCGGGCAACTAGGGGCAAGACTTTTTGCAGGGGCAACGCTAGTTGATACCGGCAAGCCCGATCCAACAACAACTCCCAGTCGATCGATGATTGATAACGATGCACGACTTCCGCCACATCGTGCAGCCAGCGCAGTCCCTTTCCTCTATGATGGAGCATCAAATGGGCGCTGAGATGCAGCACCTGAGCTTCGGGCCCCAGGATCAGAGCTGCGGCATCCTCGAAAAGAGCAGGAGTGGCGGTCCGCCAGAACCAATCCATGGGCAGATGCTGCTGATAGTAGGGCGTGTCGAACAGGCTCCAGTGTAATTCGAGGGGCATGGATTCCCGATCAGCCTTGCACAAGGCGATCTCGTTTTCGTACGCAAAAACCATGCCAGGATACTCCTCTGGATGGCTGGGAGCGTACCCCAACGACTCGACCGACGCCATCGCTGCGGGCGCCAGATCACGATGTACCAGCAAATCCATATCGCGCATGGGGCGCAAGGCCACGTTGCCATACACATTTTCCATCAAAGCGCCCCCCTTCAGCACGATGGTGGGAACACCCGCCCCCGCCAGGACTCGAATAATGTGCGCCAGCTCCACCAGCAACAACAAATTGCGCATAGCGTTGTGCATGTAAATCTGATGCCAGCGCTCCTCGACCTCCTGGGGCAGCCACGTCTGCCCTCGCAACAACGAGTAGATGAGCGGGGTTATCGATTCCTTCTGTGTACGCTGCGTCACCTGCTCCCAAGCAAGAGCAGAGCGACTGAACCATGTCCGAGCCTCGTCCAATGCCTCCTCGTCGAACCGCGCCCGCAGGCATCGAAGAAGGAACTCATCGATGACATCAAACGTCTGCGGTGCGCCCTCTTGTCCCAGATCCATGGTCACCATAGTAAGGATTGCCAGGAGTGCTGGGGGAGTTGCGAGTGCGTATCGGCGATGGGAAGCCGCTCCACCGTCGTGGTCGGTCCGGGCGAGAGGCTGAGGATGGGCGCTTGGCTCACTTGCACCCAGGGGTCGGTAGACATCCCTAACCTGTGGTTGAAAGTAGTCTCCATTATTTAGAGTACGGTCGATGTGGAATGAGGAGGGAATACAAGAAAATCGAAATAAGGCTGGTTGATGATCGAAAAAAGAGTGCAGACGACGTTCCTTCCCTCCACCCAATGCCGGGTAAAGCATCGTCGCCCTGTCAAAGATGATACAATTTTTGGGGAGCATTGTAAACTCTAAACGTCGCGCTCATATAGATTTAGGGAACAAGCCCGTAACTACTAACGTACCCGACTTCAATCACCACAAAGGCACAAAGCCACTAAGAACACCAAGAATTTCAAAACTTTTTCTTTCTTTGTGCCTTTGTGGCTTCCTGTTTTAGTGGTTTCTAGCCGGGCTACCTTAGTAGTAACACAAGCCCGGGTGCTGGACAAAACAAATCCCTCATATCGGCACAAGCTTTCATGTGAGGGATGGAGAGTACGCCGCAGGGACGCAGATATGCGATTTTCTCGAATGCGGGCCTGCGCCCGAACCGAAATCAGTGGAGCTCGACGGTCGTTTGCGCTGGCTGAGGCGCTGGGGGAGAAGGGGCAGGCGTTGGAGACACTTGTGGTTGCGTCCGTTTTCGACGTTTCTTGCGCCGTCCCCAGGAACGAAGCCCTTTACCTCGACCATTTTGATCATCATCAGAGTAGTAGCCGCTGTAATAGTAATAGTAGTAGTACCCACCCCCATTGGTGGGCACGCGGTTCAACAGAACGCCGACAATGCGGGCGTTAACCTGACGCAAGCTTTCGACCGCCCGACGGGCCGCATCGCGGCGGGTCTGCCCGACATCCAGCACCAGCAATACGCCGTCGCTCTGCGTGGCGAGAATCATGGCGTCCGACAAAACGATGGCGGGCGGGCTATCCATAATGATCACATCGGTCTGCTCAACCAGATGCTGCAACAGCTCCTTCATCCGATCGGAGCCCAACAACTCGGCGGGATTGGGCGGCAACGGCCCGGAGGTTAGCACCTGCAGGTTGTCCACCTCGGTGGATTGCAGCAAGTCGCCCGGATCAGGATGTTCTGCAAGCAATGCAGTAGTGACGCCGACATTGTTGGGCAAGGAAAAAAGTCGATGCTGGCGGGGACGATGGAGATCAGCGTCGATAATGACGGTCTTCTTCCCGGCCTGAGCCATGGCAACGGCGAGATTGGCTACGGTCAGCGATTTACCCTCGGTGGGAGAGGGGCTGGTGATCAGCATCGTATCCAGGGGATGATTGACTGCTGCAAATTGCAGGTTTGTGCGCAAAATCCGGTAAGACTCCACCGCGGGGGATTGGCTGGTGCTCAGAGCAATAAGCTCGGTATCACTATCCTGCACCCGGGGAACAGCGCCCAATGTAGTCAACTCCAGGATTTTCTTGACGTCATCGGGAGTCTTGATGGTGTCATCCAGATAATCGAGCAGATAGGCAGCCATGCCCGCCATGATCAGGCCGATGGCCGCGGCCAGCAGCACCGTCATGGGTTTGTTGGGACCCACGGGCGTGGCGGGCAGCGCCGCCGGTTCGATGATGGTGAGGGTGTTGATGGCTCCCTTCTCGGTGTTG
>CAZYSY010000060.1:0-47944 GCA_964650295.1 uncultured Caldilineales bacterium
GCTGGCCCCCAACTTCAGCACCATCCGGGCGCTGGGCCTGTTCGATACGCGGCTGGCCATCGCCATCCCCTACTTCGGCTCTGCGTTCGGCACATTCCTCATGCGTCAGGCCTTTTTGGAGGTGCCGAGAGATCTGGTGGATGCGGGAGTCATCGACGGCTGCAACTGGTGGCAACTGCTGCGTCATATCTATCTGCCCCCCTCCAAGTCAATGCTGGTGGCTTTTGGGTTGTCGTCGGTGGTGTGGCACTGGAACGAGTTCCTGTGGCCCCTGGTGGTCACCAATAGCGATAAAAGCCGTCCTCTGACCGCGGGCCTGGTGCGCTTCACCCAGTTGGGAGAGATCGGCGCGCAGTGGTCGCTGCTGACCGCGGCCACGCTGTTGGTGGTGGCGCCTCTGTTCATCATTTTTCTCATCTTCCAGCGCCAGTTCATCCAGAGCTTTGTGCATTCTGGCCTAAAATAATGGTAGAGCGGCAGTGCGAAACGCCTTACGCAGATAGCCTGACCCTTCCCTTCTAACCTCACCCTCACGGAGCAATCGCATGCCCGTCAACGACACCTTCGACGTCATCTTCCTCATCGCCCGCCCGGCCGCGGGCAAAAGTGAAATCATCGACTATATCAAACGTACGCCCGAGCCTGACCGGTTCCGGCGTTTCCACATCGGACCATTCGACGAACTGGACGACTTCCCCATGATCTGGACCTGGTTCGAGGAGGACGCCATCCTCGAACGCATGGGGCGTCCCCGCCTGCACACCGACGACCAGGGCTACTTCCTGCACAACGACCTCTGGCATGTGCTCATCGAACGGCTGGATATGGATTACCACAAGCTACTGCGCGACCATCCCAACTATCACGCCTGCCGCACGACCATCGTCGAATTCGCCCGAGGCAAAGAACATGGTGGGTTCAGCGAAGCCTTCCAGCACTTCTCCCAAGACATCCTGCGCCGGGGAGCCATCCTCTACATCAAGGTTTCATGGGAGGAATCGCAGAGAAAGAACCGCAGGCGTTTCAATCCCGACCGGCCCGACAGCATTCTGGAACACGGCCTGCCCGATGAGAAGCTGGAGCGACTGTACAAGGAAAGCGATTGGGAGACGTTCAGCGCCGGGGACCCGCAATACATCACCATCCAGGGCGTGCCCGTACCCTATGCTGTTTTCGAGAACGAGGATGACGTCACCACCCCCCGAGGACCAAAGCTGGGTCAGCGCCTGGAAGAAACCCTAATGCTGTTATGGGAGATTGCCAACAAAACCCGATCGTGAGAAAATCAGAAAGACGCAATCGCCCCTTCTTTCGTGAGGTAACCTAATGCCCTCCCTCGGCAACCCATCTCTCCGCACCAAGACGCTTCTAACCATCGGGTTCATAGCCGCCATCGCATTCATTCTCAGCGATCAGGATATCCTGGCTCTCTACTGGCTGCGAATGGTCACAAAACCCATCCCCGTGCTACTGATGGCCATTTATTTGCTGTTACTGCCCGGCAAGGGACGCTTTCAGTGGCTCATAATCCTGGGGCTGATCTTCGGCGTGCTTGGTGACATCCTGCTGGAATACTCGCCTACAACCTTCATCTTCGGACTCATCGCCTTCCTTCTGGGGCACATCCTCTATATCATCGCCTTCGTACTGGATTGTCGACGTCCTGGCCTGGGTTACGCCATCTTCGCGTACCTTTATGGCGTCGTATTGTATAGCTTTCTCGATATTGGCGACATGGGAGAAATGGCGTTCCCCGTGCTGCTTTACGTTCTGGTCATCACCACCATGGTGTGGCGGGCTGCAGCCCGCTATCATGCTCCAGATAGCAATCAAGACTCAGCAAAAGCGGGATTCGTGGGCGCTCTACTCTTTCTGGCCAGCGACTCACTCCTCGCCATCACATTGTTCATCTACCACATTCCTTTTGCTGGCGTCGTGGTAATCATTGCCTATTGGTTGGGACAACTAGGCATCACAATGGCAGCAACGTGGCAACACAATCGCTCACAATCATAAATGCTCAGGAATTTCTCGCAATGTTTATCCTTTTCCCAGCCATTGATTTGCGACAAGGGCGTTGCGTACGCCTGAAACAGGGGGATCCTGATGCCGAAACAGTCTTCAGCGACGACCCCGCAGCCATGGCCCGACACTGGGCAAATGAGGGCGCCTCCTGGTTGCACGTCGTCAATCTGGATGGAGCGTTTGGCGATGCAGGCCGGGCTCACGGAAACCGCCCGCCAATCAATCTCCAACGCCTGCAGGAGATACGAACCGCAGTGGAATTACCCATCCAATTCGGTGGGGGTATTCGCAACTTGGAGGACATCCGAATGGCGTTAGAACTGGGTGCGACACGCGTGGTGCTGGGCACCATCGCTGTCCAAAACTACGATATCGTGCAACGGGCCTTGGCCCGTTTTGGCCCGGAGCGCATCGTGGTGGGCATCGACGCCCGCAACGGCATGGTTGCCACTCACGGTTGGCTCAACACCAGCGATATGCGAGCATCCGATCTCGCACAAGCTATGGCCGCGGTTGGCGTCCGGCGCGTAGTCTATACCGACATCAGCCGGGACGGCATGATGACGGGCGTGAACACAGAAGCCAGCGTACAATTGGCTCTGGCCAGCGGATTACGCGTCATTGCTTCGGGCGGCGTGGGGTCGATCCACGATATCCAAACACTGGCAATGCACGAAAATGATGGTATCGAAGGCGTTATTATAGGTCAAGCTTTATATACTGGTCGATTTTCATTGAGTTCAGCCTTGAGAGCATCCCAACAATAGACCGCCATCCCGCTGATGCCGCCATCCCAAACATCAGTGTGCCTCACAAACAAAATGACTGATGAAAAAAACGGCTGTCCCGAGCATCATGGTTTTGCTGCTGATCCTGATCGGTTGTAGCCATGCTAACCAACCACCAGACCTCATCGTGGTTAACCAAACCGGCCATACCATTTGCAAAGTGATGGTCAACGAAGATGTTTCGATCCCCTTGCCGCTATCATGGGAAAATGAACTGCGCTTTTCAAAATTACGGGATGGAGAACAACTGGAGTTGCACATCAAAAAACATAAGCCCAACTACATGATACACGTCGAGTCTTGCGACAAAACCCTGGTTGGTTCCTGGTATGGACTAAAGCAAGGTGACACCATCACCATGACACACCACAACATGATTGATCGGCGCACACCAATTCCAACCAGAGCGCCACAACCTACCAGGGCGCCCGCCATCGTCACCATCATCAATGGCAGCAACCAACAAATATGTAAACTTGCGCTTGCAGTGCGACGAACACCCTACCAATTCGGCAACAACATCCTGAAATCCCCCCTGAATCCAGGCGCCAGCATCACCCTAAACGAATCCGAAGGAGAAATCAAATGGGCAGTACAGGTGATCCAGGTCCGCAATTGTGACGGAACAGAGTACATCACCCAACCCTTTACAGCGGAAGGAAACGTCACGATAACACTAACCGGATCAGCCAGCATCATCATCCAGCGTAAAAACACATCGTAACAGAGCGCCACCGCCGTTGAGAGACCATGCCACAGGGAACACCAACAACGCCAAACTGACACAAAGCGACTTTGCGACTTTGCGTGAAATCATTTTTCAGCTCGGTGGACTAAATCACCGACAAGGTGCTAATAATAACAATATCCGTGAGAATTTTATGTGTAGCACATCCTACGCGCCTCCACTATTATACTGGATGTACTGCACCTCGTCCGCCAACATGGAGAACACAATGACCAACACCTCACCGCCTTGCATCTCCCGCAAAACTGCCCTTTGGATGGGGGCGGCAGGCATTGCAGGAAGTCTCGTCTTATTTTCAGGGGATATGCTTTTCTATTTCAACGGCGCACAGACCGATCTTCTCGCAAACATGGCCGACATCCCCCCACAGCGTATACTCCTCAGTGGCCTGACATCCCTTATCGCCGCCTGGCTCTACACATTGGGAGCTGGACAAGTCTACTATGCATTCCAACCCGCCCGCCGCAGGCTACGCCTGGCCATCTTTCTCTCCTTCGCGGCCATCATGATCGCCTATGGCATCGTACACAGCGCATACATCGCCATCGCCGTTTCCGCCCAACATGCGCGCGTCTTCGATGCAGATATAAAGTCCGCCGCCCAACTGGCCATCGCCGCCAACCAGACCCTACGCACAGCAACATACATCCCTTTTGGCATTTTCAGCATCCTTTTCGCCATCGTCGTCTGGAAAAAACAAAGCCACTATCCCCACTGGATACTCCTTTTCCATCCCCTCATCCCTTTCTTACTCAACGATTTCATCATCAGTCGCCTTCATGGCAGCATAAAAACCATCGTTGGCGGCGGCTACCTCAACCTGATATTATTACTCTTCTTCACAGCCTCAACGGTGGCATTGGGAATGAATCGCCCATTGTCCACAACGCACCCATAGCACACTTTCACTTCCCTTGGAGCCATCGTTCATGAAAAAAACTGCTGCCATCCTTGCCATTTCATTCATCATTTTTATATCCATCATTGCCCTTCTTGCCTGGCATTCGATTTCAGCACCTTGGCCCCAAACCAAAGGTGAACTGACCATACCGGGTTTGCACGAACAAGTCACCGTCATTCGAGACAAACGAGGAGTGCCTCACATCTACGCCCATAATCCCCACGATCTGTTCATGGCTCAAGGCTATGTACATGCGCAAGATCGTTTCTGGCAAATGGAATTCTGGCGGCGCGTTGGGGCAGGGAAACTTTCGGAGATATTTGGAGAAAGTCAACTAAAAACCGACAGATTTTTACGCACGCTGGGAACCGTGTCCGCAGCCGAACGTAGTTGGGAAGCCCTAGACGAAACAACCAAAGCAGGGCTTGAAGCCTACGCAGCCGGGGTGAATGCCTATCTCACCCAACACAACGAACACTTGCCAATGGAATTTCAAATTTTGAGTTTGACTGGCGTCAGATACACCCCCGCCCCCTGGACACCCACAGACACGCTCACGTGGGCAACCATGATGTCCTTGGATCTTGGACGAAATTACAAAAGCGAATTGCTACGAGCCCAACTGCTAGATCGCTACGGTCTCACCTGGATGAATGAGCTAACCAACTACCCCTATAACGAAAAACGCCCCATCATCGTGCCAGATGGCGTAGCCTGGAATCAACTAGGATTGGAAGCCACACTGGCAGCAATACCCGAGGATGGCCTAATCTTGGGATCAGGCAGTGGTGTAGGCAGCAACAACTGGGTAGTCGCCGGAGACCACACCACCACAGGCAAACCACTTCTGGCCAATGACCCTCACCTTGGCATTCAAATGCCCGCCATCTGGTATGAAAACGGCTTACACTGCCAGCCAGTCAACGAAGAATGCCCCTACGATGTCGTTGGATTCAGCTTTGCAACCACCCCCGGCATAATCATTGGCCACAACCAACGCATCGCCTGGGGCGTCACCAATGCCCCAACCGACGTTCAAGATCTCTATATCGAACGCATCAACCCCCAAAACCCCAACCAGTATGAAGTCGATGGCCAATGGGTGGATATGGAAATTCGGCAGGAAACAATCAACGTGGCTGGTCGAGATGAGCCAGAAATCATCACCATCCGTAGCACACGACATGGCCCCATCATCAACGATGTCGCCTACGGTCCCGGCAGCGACTGGACCTATGGATGGCAACCACTTGCCCTCCAATGGACAGCCATAGGAACCAACCGCCTGGTGCAAGCCATCTTAGGCATCAACCGGGCTGGTGACTGGCAAAGCTTTCGCCAAGCCCTACACTACTGGGATGCTCCCTCTCAGAACTTTGTCTATGCCGATATCGACGGCAACATTGGCTATCAGATGCCAGGATTGATTCCCATCCGCGCCCAGGGCGATGGCACCCTGCCCGTTCCTGGCTGGAACGACGACTACGCCTGGACAGGTTTCATTCCTTTCGATGAACTCCCCACCCTATATAACCCACCACAAGGTTATATCATCACCGCCAACAATAAAATCACAGGGCCTGCTTACCCCTATTTCATCGGGAATGAATGGCCTCCAGGCTATCGGGCGCAACGTATCCAGGAACTCATCACTGCCAAAAAACAACTCACCATCACCGACTTCCAACACATTCAGGGAGATAACGCCAACCTCCTCGCCCGCGAGATAATCCCACTGCTGGCGAAAGTGTCGTTGCAACGAACTGAAGTCGCAACCATGCGTGATCATTTGTTGCAGTGGGATACACAACAAGACCCTGATAGCGCCCAGGCGCTCATTTTCGAAGATTTCTACTATCACCTCTTTCCCGACATCTTCGAAGATGAATTGGAAGACACAATGACCTTCAACAAAAGACTGGTGGAACTTATGATCACCCAGCCCGATGCACACTGGTGGGACAACACCAAAACCCCCGAACGAGAAACCAGAGAAGACATCCTGACCCAGGCGCTCAACGAAACCTACGATGACCTGAGCAAACGCTCGGGAAAAAACATGAAAAACTGGCGCTGGGGAGATCAGCACACGGCGACCTTCCGCAACCAAACCTTGGGAAATTCAGGAATTGGCATCGTCGAGGCACTGTTCAACCGTGGACCATTCGAGACCGGCGGCGGAAACGACATCGTCAACGCCACCAGCTGGAGCGGCAAAGAGCCCACCCCATTCGAAGTGGTCTGGTTGCCTTCTATGCGAATGATAGTGGATATGGCTGACTTCTCGCGTAGCCTGAGCATCAACACCACTGGCCAATCAGGACATCCTTACCACAAGCATTACGCTGACCAATCTCAAGATTGGGCAACCATCCGCTATCGCCCCATGCACTGGGAACGCTCCCAAATCGAGGCCGACGCCGAAGGCGCACTAATACTCAAACCAGAACCATAGCCGCCGTGACCAAACGAACCATTACCCACCTTCTGCACGAAGCCATCCAACAGTTGAAAAAGGCAGGTGCAAGCACGCCCGAACTGGATGCAGAGGTGCTGCTTGCCAAAATACTGGCCACGGATCGCACCTGGCTTATCGCACATCCCCAGCAACCACTCACGCCCGCACAAACGCAACAATTTCGCACATTGATTGAGCGACGCGTTCGTCACGAGCCCTTGGCCTACATCACAGGCGAACGCTGGTTCTACGACATACTGCTGCATGTCAGCCCAGCGACCCTCATTCCCCGCCCAGAAACTGAAGAACTCGTGAACCTGGCGCTATCCTGGTTGCAAGCGCACCCGCAAGCAATCGTAGCCGACATCGGCACAGGCAGCGGCGCCATCGCCCTGGCGTTGGCAAAACATGCTCCATCGCCTGTGCACATTTTCGCCACCGACATCAGCGTCGCAGCGCTCACTGTTGCCCGGGAAAACGCTCGTCGACTCCAGCTAGAACAACGCATTATCTTCCTTCAGGGAGACATACTCACCGCCCTGCCCGAGCCAGTCAATCTAATCGTTGCGAATCTTCCCTATGTGGCCGAACGAGATCGTGCAACACTAATGCCCGAAGTGCGCGACTTCGAACCGCAAAATGCCCTCTTTAGTGGTCCGGCCGGCCTGAACCATATGCAACGCCTGCTGAGCCAAGCGCCCGCCTACTTGCGCCCTGGTGGTGCGATGCTGCTGGAAATTGGGTTCGACCAGGCCGATGCTGTCCGTGCGCTCGTTCGCCAACAATTTCCTTTTGCAGCCGTTCGCATCCATCAAGACCTGGCCGGACACGATCGCGTGCTCGTCATCGAAACATAACTCCGAGTGACGCCCTGTCGGTGCCACAACAATGACCAGGAACCTCGTACTCAGCCAAGTCTTGAAAGATGGATAGAGCCGTTTCAGTTTTATGCGTGCGTCTTTGGTCGTAAACTGCCAATCGACCGTAGCGCCTGAGTTGTTGCGCTGGTGTTCCCAGGCCAGGACTTCCTGAACGAGCGCTGATTCGGAATACAATCTGCTAACGCTTGCCTGACGAGAACACTCAGTTCGATTTCAGCCATATTCAGCCAACTGCCATGTTTCGGCGTAAAATGAAAGCGAAGGCGCTGAACGAGCCGATCGTCACCAAGGCTTAAGTTCGTTTTTTAGCATCAAACGAATGGTCGCATGCGAGATGCTCTCAAAAGGAACCTCTTCTAACTGCACCAACTGGCCTGCCAGCACGCAACGTCCAGCGTCTGTGGCCCGACGATGGCGGACTGTTTACCAGGGCAATAAGATGCGCCTCCATCTCGCCATCCATCTTGCGCTCATAGATGCGGTTGCGTTTCTTGTCATGTAAAGCCGCTGCAAGACCTTGCTCCGCATATCGTTTGCGGATGCGCTCCACGGTCGCCCGCCCCACAGGCAGAGCTTCGGCAATGCGGCCGCCGGCTCCCAGCCCTGATTTCAACCGGCAGAAAACATGAACATGAAATTTGTGTCAGGTTGCCAGACCAAGCACAGAGCCAACAGGCCGGAAGAAGGACCGCCTCAATACTTTAGCTCTGGCGACAGTACGATAGGAGCGCCCAAGGGCTCGCCGGTTGGACTCAACACTTGCAAACTGAGGGTATGCAAACGCTCGTTGGCCAGCTCAGAGGGCAAGGGAATGGCATGTTCGCCGCGCCAAGGCAGATCTATCAACCAACGACTGGTAGGATAGCCAGGCCCGACCAAATCATAACGCCCAAGTGCCACATCATCCAGCCTGAATTCGAATCGATAATCCAACCTGGGCTCTTCGGTCGCCAGCCAGAACGTAGTCAAATGTAGAATATCACCAGGCGCCAGCGGCGTTTCAGGTGCATGACTGAACCCCTGTTTGTAGCGATTGTGCCCCAAAAAGACAAAAGGAGCGCGCACCACTTCATCCCGGTAAGTGATGGGCAAGATGGAAGAAGGCGGAGCTTTGACTGGGGGGACAATACTCACACTGCCCAACAGAAGGTGATCCTCCTGACTCCCGGGACCAATCACAGGCAAACGCTGTCCCGATTCGGCGTCATAAAGCGCCAGAATCAACGAATATTCGCCCGGCGGCGTCGCAAAAGGAATCGGAAGCCCATAACCATCCAAAATCGGCGCCCCTGGCGTCCAAGACGTCGTGGGACGCATCCCTCCCACAGGCTCACTATCCACCTGCGCCACCACCTGATCGGCCAAATCAAGAAGTTGTAACGTAACCTTGTAGTGGGAATCGATGGGGGTAGTCGCCAACCAGGAAAGGCGCACGCGAGCGATATCGCCTGGTTGCAAGGGCTCGGCGCTGAATCCGACCGCCTCCAGCAAAATAACATCGCCAAAACGAACCGGCTGCTCATATGGCATTGGCTCAGGAGGCGTAGCCGCGCTGTAAGCCACAAAGCGCAGATTTCCCACCCACGCATCCCAGGCCTTGAAAGCATGATCCGCAAGATACGCTTCAATCACGCCATCAGGGTCGGCCTGCTCCGTGGCCCAATAGATGGCGAAAATCCGATTGCTTTCATGCAAAATCGCGTCCAGACGGGAACGAGTGCCATCTGCATCGATGGGGCGAGTTTCGGGTAGAGGATAAACCTGCGCCGAACCATGATCGTATTGCCGAAACACATCGATTTGACCAGGCGCGTCAAGAATGATAACGTCGCCAGGCCGGTAAATTGCGGAAAGATAGGCGGCAATGCTGCGATAATCGTCTCGAGCCACTGTGGGATCATGATAGTAATGATCGAGCGCGGGAATGGCAGGCAACACCAACAAGAGAAACAGAATGGGGGTAACGATATACGCCCGCACCGCGGCGGCGTCGATATCTTCACGGCGAGGTCGACGAATGGCAGGAATACCCACTGCATCCAACCCCAAAGCCAATAGCAACGCCCAGGCGGGCGCGGCCAGCAATAAAAATTTGAAGAAAGTAGATGTGAAAGCGCCAGAGACCAACATCGCGACCAATGGTAGCAGCAACCACAACGAAACTAACGTCACACGGGCCAGATCCAACCCGCGAGAACGAACCTGCCGCCACAAGCCCCACAGCACGAGTCCTATGGCAAAAAGCGCTATCATCGGTTGGAGGAATATCGTGATGGGACAAGGGATGACGCCACAGATGAACAGCCGCAGGGTTTGCGCAAGGGCCGACAATGCATTGAGATGCACTTCGGGGCGAGGCCAGGAGCGTAGCTGATGCCAAGCTGTGGGCATCCACGGCAAGAAAAAGAACAACGCCAGACTTTGCAACGCGACCCATGGGATCAGAAACCGGAACAGGAGGCGCTTGAGACCATCCAAACGCCGCCGGATGAGCCAAACACCAAAAGCCAGATTCAACGCCACCAGATGAATCGGAAAAGCATAATGGGTGTATAACCCCACGACCGCGAAAAAAAGATAGGTTAGCGTGGCTCCCAATGCGGGAATTCTGCCGAGACCGGGAGCATCATGCCACCATTGCAACAACGCATAAGCTGTGAATACCCCAGCCAGGGCCAGTAATTGATACATACGCGCTTCCTGGCTGTAGTAGATGAGAAAAGGATTAATTGCGGCCAAAAGCGCCGCCATCAGACCAGTGCGCCTGTTCTTCATCGTGGCGCCCACCAAATACAGGCCCCAAACCACCAAAACGCCCAGAACAGCTGAAAGACTGCGTGCGCCTTTTTCATCGACGCCGAACACACTGCCCCACAGCTTTAGCAGCAAATAATAGACCGGGGGATGGATATCCGCCGCCGCCGACTCCACGATATCGCCCACAGATTTCTGGGCCAGCGCCACAGAATTGCCTTCATCGGCCCAGAAACTCTGACCATCCAATCGATAAAACCTCAATCCCGCGGCCAACAGGAGGATGAGTAAAAGGGGAATATAAGGAAGAAAACGACGCATGGGCAAGATTATTATCGAAAATCAGACAAAGGTCAAACGTTCATAGCGTTGGTGCGAGCAATGCACAATGTGAAATACCCAATATGCAACCATTTGAGGTGCATCAGCAGGTTGATCAAGCACTCTCCGCTATACAAGCCGGCAAACATGGAGGAATATGGACAGAAAACAGCATTTTCCTTTGTCCTTGTTCCTCCTGCCGCCCCTTTGGACAGCGAATCCCACCAACGGCACCCGTTTATTAGCACGGAAGAGTCGCATCTCTGGTAGTGAAATGGTTTGGATTGGGACAAAGAAAAGGGTACAATTGATGCCACCAACTATTTTTGATCTCGGAGTTTTGCATGCAGTTTTCAAAATTTGGACAGAAATTCACTACCCATTCAGGCATTTTACAATTGATGGCGGATCTGGGAGATGCGATCCATAGCGAACGCCCTCTGATCATGCTTGGAGGCGGCAATCCCGCCAAAATACCCCAAATCCAACAGGCGCTACGTGAACATCTGCATGGTATTTTACGCGACGAAGCCCGATTCGAACGCATCATCGGTGATTATGGTCCGCCTCAGGGAGATTTTGCCTTCCGCAAAGCCCTGGCAAAATTGCTGCGGGAGCAATATGGCTGGAAACTCACCGAGGCGAACATTGCCTTGACAAATGGTAGTCAGACTGCTTTTTTCTATCTTTTCAATATGTTTGGCGGCGAGATGGAAGATGGCATATTTCGTCGAATCTTGCTACCACTTACGCCCGAATACATCGGCTATGCAGATGCGGGAATCGCTGATGGTCTCTTCCTTTCGGCTCGCCCCACCATCGAATACATCGACGATGTGCTGTACAAATATCATGTCGATTTCAGTCAGCTGCAAGTCGAAGAGGATATCGGAGCCATCTGCGTCTCCCGTCCCACCAATCCTACGGGCAACGTTCTCACCGACGCCGAAATCCAACATCTGGCGCAATTGGCGCGCACACGCAACATTCCTTTCATCATTGATGGGGCGTATGGCACACCTTTTCCTAATATCATTTTCACCGACGCCGAACCCATGTGGGATGAGCATATCGTGTTGTTGCTGAGTCTTTCTAAATTGGGGATGCCTGGCGCCCGCACCGGGATTGTCATAGCAAATGAGACCATCACCTCAGCCATCTCCAGCATGAACGCCATTGCCAGCCTGGCCCCAGGAAATATTGGCGCTGGCATTGCGCTTGATATGGCCAGGTCGGGAGAAATTATGCGCCTGGGTGAAAGCATTATCCGACCTTATTATCTACGCAAGGCGCACCAAGCGCTGGAGTGGTTCGCCCAAGCCATGGGGGATACCCCCTACCGTATCCATAAGCCCGAAGGCGCTTTCTTCTTGTGGGTTTGGTTTCCAGGATTACCCATCGACAGCGCCCGACTTTATCAAAGACTGAAAGATCGAGGCGTTATCATCGTTCCCGGGCACTACTTCTTCCCTGGTCTGCAAGAAGATTGGCGGCATCGACACGAGTGCATTCGTGTCAGCTATGCCCAGGCCGATGCTACCGTCAAGGCGGGCATCGAGATCATCGCCGAAGAAGCGCGACGGGCGTTTGCAGGCTGAAAGCAATACTGCACCTCGGAGACAAACCATGACGACACATTCCACCGGCAAAGTTGCATTAATCACAGGGGCGGGACGCGCTAGTGGCATTGGCGCAGCCATTGCCCGAAGACTGGCCCGGGATGGCATCTCCGTCGTTCTGGGGGACCTGTGCGCCCCTCCATCTCAGCATCCACTAAATCCGGGCGGCGGCCAATGGGCGGCGCTGCAAGCCATCGCCGAAGAAATCCAAAGCATGGGCGTTGACGCGTTGCCGGTGCAGGTGGATGTCACAGACCCTGACTCAACCGCCACAATGCTGGAGATGACCCTATCTACATTTGGAAGGCTGGATATTCTCGTAAATAACGCCGGGGTGGCGGTAGGCCCCTCCCCAGTAGCGCAAATGGATCGTAGCGCCTGGCTTAAGACGATCGAAGTGAATCTAACTGGCGTTTTTTATGTCACACAAGCTGCGATTCCCGCATTGATTCAGACTGCGAGCCAACACGGCCACGGACGTATCATCAACATGGCATCGCTGGCAGCTGTGCGGCCCAAGCCCTTCCTTTCAGCGTATGCAGCCAGCAAAGCGGGCGTCATCGCCTTTACCCAATCGTTGGCGCAAGAGATCGCTGGATACCACATCACAACCAACGCACTGCTTCCGGGCGATATCGACACCGATTTCAAACGTTGGGGGTTACAACTGGAAAGTATGGTGCGAGGGAAAACGTATGACGCTGTGGTAAAAGCGGCCATCGCCCAGATACCGGTCGGGCGCATGGGGACGCCCGCAGATGTGGCGGCGGTAGTTGCATTCCTCTGCTCAGATGAAGCGGATTTCATCACTGGCCAGGCAATCCACATTACAGGAGGCCGCGAGTTGATGCAAGCGATGATACCAGGTCAAACGGAGTAGACGCCGAACACGGGAAGGAAGGAGCGCGCCGCTATTGGATGATGAATCGCTCCTGAATCCGAGCAAGCGCCATAGCAGCCTCAAAAAGACATAGTCGCTTACAGCGCAAGTGTTAATTCACCTTGAATCGAACGCTTGATGAGGAAAATCGACGGGAGAACTGGTTGGAACCTGCTGCTCAACGGCGGACATCATGACGTTCGCTCCCATTTTCAGAACGGGCCGCTTGCGGATATAATGAAGCGACATTGAAGATCGAAGAGTGAGGATGAAGGAGTATCAAAGACGTCATCCCTTCCTCCTCAGTCTTTGCTCTGTAATCACAAACCACCATAAGGACGTCGACATTGACAACCATTCCCACCAAATGGGAGCTGCCCAGCCCAGTTCCCCGCGCGATTCGCGCCCAGCTTGATTCCCTTCATCCTGTCATCATCCAAACGCTTTACAATCGCGGCATCACCGATCCAGAAGATGTCGCTGAATTCTTTGGACACCACGTGCGTCCAGATGACCCCTTTCGGCTTATTGGCGTCACTGAGGCTGTCAGTCGTTTGCGTCGCGCCATCCAACAAGGCCGGACGATCGCCGTATATGGTGATTTCGACGCCGACGGCGTGACTTCCACAGCTGTCATGGTGCAGACATTGCGAGCCTTGGGCGGTGATGTCATCCCTTATATTCCTCACCGGGTGGATGAAGGCTATGGGCTCAACACTGGTGCTCTGGTCTGGCTCAAAAATCAAGGCGTCAGCACCGTAGTCTCGGTCGATTGCGGCATCCGGGCGGTGGAAGAGGTTGCGTTCGGCAAAAATATCGGCCTGGAAATGATCATCACAGACCATCACTCCATCGGGCCAGAAGTTCCTGATGCCGATGTGGTGGTCAATCCCAAGTTGCCCGCATCCCAATATCCTTTCCGAGATTTTGCGGGCGTAGGCGTGGCCTTCAAACTTTCACAGGCCCTGCTGCGGGTGGAAGAAAACAGCCCCATTGCTGGTCATCCCGTGACGCTAAAAGAAGAGGATCTGTTGGATCTTGTGGCCCTGGGAACAGTGGCCGACATTATGCCCCTGGTGGGTGAGAATCGCACGCTGGTCAAACGTGGACTGAAGAAGCTACAAGTGGCCCGGCGTCCTGGCATTCGGGCGCTGGCACAGCGTTCGGGCGTCAATCCAAGAGAAATCGACGCCACCGCCATTGGCTTTCGGCTGGCTCCTCGTCTGAATGCAGCGGGACGCCTGGAAAGCGCCGTGTTGGCTTATGATCTGCTGGTCGCGCCCGACGCTGCTACAGCCGAAGACATTGCCTACAGATTAGATCTTATCAATCGCCAACGACAGCAGCTCACCAGCGAAGCTGTGGATTGGGCGATTCGCGAATTGGGCGACACTCCCCCCGACGATGTTCTACTCGTCGCGCGCCAAGAGCTAAATCCAGGCATCGCCGGACTCATCGCCAGCCGGCTGAAAGAACACTACTTCCGCCCGGCATTGGTGGCTCACCTCGATGGTTCTGAGGCGCGAGGTTCTGCGCGCAGCATCCCCCAATTTCATATCACCCACGCCCTGGATCAATGCTCCGAATTGTTGATTCGTTATGGTGGACATGCAGCCGCAGCGGGCTTTACCGTACCCCTTGAAAACCTACCCAGGCTGCGACGCTGCCTCAATGACATTGCCCGAGAACAATTGGTTCCTGAAGATTTGGTCAAGACGTTATCTATTGACGCCATCGTGCCGCTGCGGGCGCTCGATTACGCGTTATTGGCCAAATTACAAGAACTGGAACCCACAGGTGCAGCCAATCCCACCCCTGTGTTGGCGATTCCCAATCTCTTGGTCAAGGGCCAATATCTGGTGGGGGCAGAGGGCAAGCATCTGAAACTGCGCCTGACCGACGGCGTCGTCACCTTCGATGCCATTGCCTTTGGGCAGGGCATACGCACAGAACCCCTACCCATGCGCATCGACGTGGCTGCCTATCTCAATGAAAATGTTTGGAAAGACCGACGATCTCTGCAATTGATGATTCAGGATATCCAGCCCGCAGGCAAAGGCGTGCCTGCGGAATTAAGGCCCCGGTAGAAGAGCGTCAAAAGCACAAGTCCCCATTCTCACCGTCCGACACAAGTCGGGGCTATACAGGCCTTCGGCCAACGGACGACCTGTGCTGTCCAGAATACCGACTCAGGACTAGTACTCAGTCAAATGTAGTTTGATGGAAAACCTCTTGGGGCCGTGGCCTTTACCATCGAGTAAACTCGGATTCTCCAGGCGATTTGCGCCAGCGGTCAACCTCCGTCGACCGTCTCTGGTTGGTGAAGGGACGGCGTAGGCCGTCCGTTGGCCAGAGGCCTATGGAGACCGACTTCAGTCGGCCTGTCGGGCCGGCCGTCGCCTTCTCCCCTCAAAGCAGACTTGACTGAGTACTAATCGCCGCAGGAAGACCACTGACGTGAAGCGCCTAAAGAGCCCGAGTTCACTCGGCTAATGCTGCGCAATCTGTAATCAGCATTCATCTGTTTGCATTTCACTTTTAGCACCCCACCGTATTCCCACTCTCACCATCATGGAAAGACTCAAATATCTCTCAGGTCCGGTCAAAATCGGTCTGGCCACCGCAGCCATCGCCATTCTGCTGGTCATCATTGGCATCATCCGTGGCAACGTGCCCGCCAACCCCCTCAGCATCCTCATGGCCCTGCTCATCGGCGGCGTGAGCTGGTTTGTCGTGGCCTGGGCCATCGCCACGGCCGCTCGCGACGTTGAAAGTGATCTGGACACAGAATCGCCCCCCAACGCCCCCAAATCCCAACCCAAAACCTAACCCTAATCCGAATGCCCCTCAAATCCCCTTTCTCCTCCCTCGCCGCCTGGCTCATCGACATGGATGGCGTTTTGTACCACGGCAAACGCCCGTTGCCCGCGGCCGCCGAGTTCATCAACGCCCTACAGACCGAAGGCAAGCCCTTCATCTTTCTCACCAACAACGCCACCCGCACCCCCAGCGAATACGTCCGGCGCCTGGCAGAAATGGGCATCGTTGTCAGCGAAGACGCCATCTTCACCTCGGCGCTGGCTACTGCGCGCTTTGCCCAAGAACAATTTCCCTCACCACGCCCTGTCATCATCGTTGGCGGCAACGGCATTCGCGTGGCCATGAAGAATGCCGGGTATACGTTGGTGGAGCAAGCAGAGTTGGCCTCGTTGGCCATCTCCGCCATGGACACCGAGGCCACATATGCTCGCATGGCTGAAACTGCGTTGGCCATTCGCGCGGGGGTGCCATGGATTCAAACCAATCCTGACCCGACGTTTCCATCCGAACGAGGCATTTTGCCCGGTGCAGGAGCAATTCAAGCATTTTTGGAAACCGCCACCGAGCGCAAGCCAGTGGTCATCGGCAAACCGCAGCAGGGCATCTTCCGTCAGGCCCTGGCCATCCTAGGTGCATCGCCCGAGGAGACGGTGATGCTGGGCGACCGGCTAGAGACCGATATCTTGGGCGGGCATCGCGCAGGATTGAAAACCATCTGCGTGCTCACAGGCATCGCCAGCCGGGCCCAGGCCGAAGCCTACGAGCCCCGCCCCGATTGGATCATTGAGGACCTTACTGCGCTGGTAAATGCTTGAGTACGCTCAGCATCCCCAATAAGTCTCATCTCCCCACAAAAATCCATGCCTGCCCTCCTTCTTCTAGACCTTTCTCGAGATGAACTCCAGGATTTGATGACATCCTGGGGCCAACCCGCGTATCGGGGCAATCAGATCTACAACTGGCTGCACAAAAATCTGGTTACTGATCCGGCGCAGATGACCAATCTGCCCAAGGCCCTGCGAGAGCGCCTGGCCGCGGAAACCTACATCAACCCGCTGCAACTCATTGCGCAGGTGGATGACGACGCTGGCGAGACGCGCAAGGCCTTATTCCGCCTGCCAGACGGCAGCACCATCGAGGTGGTGCTGATGCTTTATGACAAACGCCGCACGGTGTGCATCTCCACGCAGGTGGGCTGCGGCATCGGCTGTCCCTTCTGCGCCACGGGCCTGGGTGGGCTGGTGCGCAATCTCAGTCCGGGCGAGATCGTTGCTCAGGTACACTGGTTCGAGCGTTGGCTGCGGAAGGAGAACCCAGACAGTGAAGGTCTGGCAGTGCAGCGCCCCAGCCGGGTGACCAATATCGTGGTGATGGGGATGGGAGAGCCGCTGGCCAACTACGACGCCACCATGCAGGCGCTGCAGGCCATTGCCGACCCCAAGACCTTCTCCCTCTCCGCCCGCAACATCACCCTCTCCACGTCGGGCCTCGTCCCCAAAATCGACCGCCTGGCCGAGGAGCAATTCCCTATCCGGCTGGCCGTGTCGCTGCACGCGCCCACCGACCGCTTACGCAACAAGCTAGTGCCCATCAACAAGCGCTACGGTCTGAACGCGCTCATGGCCGCGCTGCACCGGTATCAGAACAAAACCCATCGCCGCGTTACTTTCGAGTATGCGATGATGCGAGGGATCAATGACGCGGTGGAGCAGGCGCATCTGCTGGCCGACCTGCTCCTGCCCCTGAAGACCGCGCATGTCAACCTCATCCCCCTGAACCCAACGCCCGGCTCGCCCTACCAGCCCAGCCCTCGCGAAGCGGTGCGCCGCTTCCAGCAAATCCTGGAAGATACGGGCGTCACCACCACCGTGCGTCTGCGCCGGGGCGTGGAGATCAGCGCGGGCTGCGGGCAGCTCCGCCAGGCGAAACAACAGCCAGAAGTGCTGCAGTTTTTTCAGGCAACGAATTAACATGAGCATACGCCCGCAACTCAAGCGGCAGGGGAGCGGTTTGGGCCGAAAAGTAGGCAGATGGTAAAATAGGTGGCTGCCCGGCTTATGAATGCGCATCTAACTGAGTCCGCCATGCTGGATCTCGCCATCGTTATCGTCAATTACAACACTCGCGATCTTTTGCGCGCCTGCCTGCGTTCAGTTTATGGTAGCGAGGGAAATTTCTCTTATCACATTACTGTGGTGGATAACGCCAGCGGTGATGGTAGTGTGGAAATGGTGCGGGATGAATTTCCCCAAACCAGAATCATATCCACCCCCAAAAATGGCGGCTTTGCCTACGCCAATAACATTGGCCTACGCTCGTATGGGTTTGGGCAAAACCATCCCATCGAGGAACTACCGCGCTATGCTCTGCTTTTGAATCCAGACACCGAAGTGACTCCCACCGCGTTGGCTGAGATGTTGGCGCTGATGGAGACTCGCTCCGACATCGGCGCATCAGGCCCCCGCCTCATTCTCCCGGATGGCAGGTTGGATAAAGCTTGTCGCCGGGCTTTTCCTTCCCCTACTTCCTTCATCTACCGGGGCCTGGGGCTGAGTAAACTCTTCCCCCGCCATCCTCGTTTCGCCCAATACAATCTTACCTATTTGCCAGAAGATCAAGAAACAGAGGTGGATAGTGTGGTGGGAGCATTTATGCTGGTGCGACGAGAAGCGTTAGAGGCTGCGGGCCTATTGGATGAAAGTTTTTTCATGTACGGCGAGGATCTGGATTGGGCCTGGCGTATCAAGCAGGCAGGATGGAAGATTTGGTATTATCCCAAAGTCATTGTCTACCATCACAAAGGCGCGGCCTCACGGGGCAATGTGCGAGTGCGACGCGCCTTTTATGACGCCATGGCCATCTTTGTGCGCAAACATTACAAAGATCAAACCAATTTCTTGCTTTATTATGCCATCCTGACAGGCATCGCCATAAAGGGGAGTATCGATGTAGGAATGACATGGTTACGTGGTCGCAAGATGGAGGCGCCAGGATGAAAAGTCGCATCCGCTGGCTCTTCATCTTAATCCAGGTGGGTGTGGATGTCGCGTCCGCGGGCTTGGCGCTTTTTGCGGCACATCGGCTACAGCGGGCCTTCAAGCCAGGCTCAGTCGATCGATTCCTCGCCTACGCGCCCATGACGATTTTTCTCATCGTCAGCATCGTCATTATCTCCTACCTACGACGACGATATCATGGGCACCGGCCGATCAATTTTCTGAATAGCCTTTCGAGGACCATCGGCATCGTCACGATTGCCGTGCTGATCTCGCTAACCTCCCTGGTTTTCCTGTTTCCTGACCAATTCAATTATGACACAGTTCCTTATCCGCGTAGTTTTATTTTGCTAGGATGGGGATTAGCCATCATCTTTGTCACAGTGGGGCGATGGCTTTTCAGCCAATTCGTTCGAATACTGCAGAAACGAGGCGTTGGCAGACAAAAGGTGTTGGTGGTCGGCAGCGGCGATATCGGACGCATGTTAATTCAGAAGTTACAGGGAGCAAGTGATGGAGGGCATGAAGTGGCCGGATACATCGAGGCCAATGGCGAAAGCATGAAGATTGCTAATGTGCCACGGTTGGGACGCACCGCTGATATCCCCAATGTGATCGAAAAATACCAGATTGATGAGGTGGTGATAGGTTTGCCCGAAGCATCACATCGAGAGTTGGTGAGAATCATTTCGTTATGCGAACGAGAAAAGGTCAGCATCAAAGTCTTCCCAGACGTATTCCAGATCATGGCCACCGAAGTGGCGGTTAGTGATCTTGCCGGCCTGCCTTTGCTCTCGGTGCGCGATGTGGCGCTGCGAGGTTGGAAACTTTCGCTGAAAAGAGCCTACGACCTGGTGGTCGCCACCACAGCGCTCGTGCTGCTTTCGCCATTCATGCTTTTTATCGGATTGCTAATCAAACTGGAGTCACCTGGACCGATGTTCTATATCCAGGAACGCATGGGGTTAGACGCCAAGCCCTTTCCAATGATTAAATTCCGGTCCATGCGCACCGACGCTGAAGCCCACGGACCAGGATGGACAACCCCAGACGACCCTCGAAAAACCAAGCTGGGTGCAATTATTCGTAAACTCTCAGTCGATGAATTGCCCCAACTTATCAACGTCATTCGCGGAGATATGAGCGTGGTAGGACCACGACCTGAGCGCCCAATTTATGTCGAGCAATTTCGTCAATATATCCCCCGCTACATGGAACGCCACCGCGAGAAAGCGGGCATTACAGGCTGGGCTCAGATCAATGGTCTGCGAGGCGACACGAGTATTGTTGAGCGCACCAAATATGATTTGTGGTACATCGAAAACTGGTCATTGTGGTTGGATTTCAAAATCACCCTGCTGACCATCGTACGTATCTTTACCGACCGCAACGCTTATTAACACCTCACACCCCACGCCCACCACATCAGCCCCCTCCGCAGCCGCGGTTGCAGAGGGGGTTCCGATTATTGCTCAACTGGATTGCTTGGGGTTCCCACATCCTTTCAGGTGACATAGCGCCAGCAAGACTATCTCAACCAGGACGGACCAGAACCAAGAAAAGCTCTCACACAAAGTGTCGCCAAGCCGCAAAAAAACAAAATCAAGGGCGGCGCACTTTGCGACTGTGCATGAGACTATTTTTGCTCTGGAGGCAACACTCTCACTGACGAGGCGCTAATCGTCCTCGCCCCAGTCCTCATCATCCCAGTCTTCCGCATCCCAGTCATCAGCCGAAGCGCCGCCACGACTAAATACGCCCAGCAATTTGCCTGTGACGCCGCCAGCGACGCCCACAGCGCCGCCTGCCACATCCTTGGCGCTGCCAGCAATACTGCCCATCACACCGCCGGTGAGATTATCCGCCTTTGAGGCGACGCCATCGGCAATTTTACCCGCCAGACCAAAAGCTTTACTGGCGGCTTTACTGGTCACGTACAAAGTGGCTCCAGCTGCAAATCCCGCCACAACCAAGGCCGTGCGGCCAGTTAGTTCGGCAGAAATGGTTCGCGTTTCACCTTGCTCCTCCATCTCCCATTCTCCATCCCAATCACCCCAATCATCCCCTTCCATTTCCTCTAACACTTCCATCACAGACACACCAACATCAGCGGTGGCCCTTTCGACTTCATCTGAACTCACTTCAGACACAGCTTCTTTTGCTTCCATCACAGCGTCGGAAGTTTCTTCTTGTAATGTTTCAACTTCAGCAACGGCATCAGCAACCGTCTCTTCAGCGGCATCAGCAATCTCATTTTCTGAGACTGCAGCAGCCACATCTTCCATACTATCAGTATGTTCATCGCTCATGGTGCGTGACTCCTTTGGTGGTTCGTGAAAAACAACAGGAACGCCCGTTAATTTGACGCATCGACAACCTAAGCGCAACTTCTTTCCAGAATGCTCCAGCCCTGCTGGCCGATAATTCGATGCAAAAAAGAGCAGGAAGGTTGCACGTGAAGTGCGTGTATTATCGCACTGATGACGCATAGCGGCAAATCCCTTATGACGCAGCGCGTCTGGAAGCACAATTCTTCCCGGCCATCCACGTGGAATTCATCCTTCTGGACGCGTGAACCCGTCAACTAAGTCCAACACAAGCTCCTTGAGATCGCTACGATTGGGCAATACGCCCATGATGCCATACATGGGTGCGCTGTGCGCAGGCAGGCCGGATCCACCACCCAAAAAACCTGAAACCTTTCCAGTAAGCCAACTCATCCAACTTTGCGGCAAGATGGCGGCAATCGCTTGAATGATTGTAATGAGCAAAGTTTGGAGAAAGCGCCGAGGGGTGGGGCGACGCACAGCTTCAACACTGGCCCGCAAATCGCGCAGAAACGCATTGGCAATCGCTCTATGACCATAGTGCAGCGTCATGTGTAGGCTGGGGGGAAACTGCTGCCGATCGAGATGCCAACCACGCATATCCAATTCATCGGCGAGTAAATAAACATCCAGCTCATCTGAGGCAATAGCCATGACGCTGATGTCGGGATCGCTGAGGATTTTCAGGCCCGGGATAGCCTCCACGCCCGCCTTGATCTGATCCCGCGTGGCCATCACCGCCCGGGCCCGATCCAGATAGCCCTCTTCGCCCAGATAATTCATCACCGCCCAGGCCGCGGCAATGACGCCGCCGGGACGGGTGCCCGCCATGGTTGGTGATGCGTAAATGCCGCCTGGCCAATCGGTCGTAGCAAAAAGTTGATGACGACGTAAAGACTTATTGCGATACAAAATCACCGATGCCCCCTTGGCGGCATAACCATATTTATGCAAATCCACAGAGATGGAAGTAACGCCTGGCGTCCTGAAATCCCAAGAAGGCACAGGATATCCCAGTCGCTCAACAAAAGGCAACATCATGCCGCCAACGCAAGCATCCACGTGACAAAGCAGATCATGCGCCTGGGCCAACGCTGCAATCTTCGCGACCGGATCTACAACACCCTGCGGATAGGAGGGAGCGGAGGCCACCAGCATCACGGTATTGGAGGTGATGGCCCGGGCCATGGCGCCCACATCGGCCCGAAAATCATCACGCACCAGGGTGCGCACCAGCTTCATATCGAAATAATGGGCGGCCTTGTCGAAGGCGGGATGAGCCGTAACAGGCAGCACTACCTCGGGAATGGCGATATCAGGACGATTGGCGCGGGCCCACTCCCGGGCCGTAAGCATGGCCATCAGCAGGCTCTCAGTCCCACCAGAAGTCATGTTCCCCACCACCTGAGCATCACCGCCCAGCAAGTCCGCTGTCATCGCCACCACCTCGCTCTCGAACTTGCGCAGGCTGGGAAATGCGGTGGGGTTCAGCGCATTCTCGGAAAAAAACTTCATGTAGGCCTCTTCAGCCACCCGATGCACATCCTCCCCGCCATCGAATACCAGACTGAAAACGCGTCCCTCCCGCCAGTGCACATCCTGGTCGCGGGCTGCGTCCATCTCCCGCATCAATGCCCGCTTGTCCTTCCCCTCTTCGGGCAGATGGATGGACCTTGATGCAGGTTTGGGACTCATGTGTCTCTATTCTCCGTCGTTGGAGCGCCCCGCGACCTCAAAATGCACGACGTTGGGCTCAAATTCAATGAGGAAATCCTTGTCCTCATCGTAGTATTTCGCCACCTCAATGTCGCTGCCTGCAAATCCCCGAATCGAGTCCAGGTTGTCACAAAAGGTCAGGGTGATGAAATGTGTCACATCGCCATCGGGACGCTGCAAAATGTAAACGGCAAGATTGCCCGGCACCGACTGGTAATCGGGAATGGCGCGCTGGTTGAGAAAATTACGGTAAGCCTCGGCCTTTTCGGTGGGCACGATACCGTGCCACATTCGCGCAATCATCTGAGAATCTCGCTGAGAGAATGGAGAAAATGAAACGATCAATGATAGTGCTTCAGCGCCCGCTGCAGATCGCGATCTGCGTCGCGTTTGGCGATCTCGCGACGCTTGTCATATTTCTTCTTGCCGCGCACCAGGGCCAGTTCCACCTTGGCCCGATTATTCTTCAGATACATCTTCAGCGGAACCAGGGTCCAGCCCTTTTCCACCAGCTTGCCATGCAAGCGATCGATCTCACGTCGGTGCAGCAGCAACTTGCGCGGACGCCGCGGGTCGGGATTATCGCGATGACCGTGGACGTAGGGGGCGATGTGAACATCCATCAGCCACACCTCACCATTCTTGATGATAGCGAAACCCTCTTTGAGACTGACCTTGCCCTCCCGTACCGATTTGATCTCGGTGCCGGTGAGAACAATGCCAGCCTCGATGGTTTCAAGAATTTCGTATTCGTACCGCGCCTTGCGGTTTGTAGCGACAACTTTGACGCTCATCGTTATCAGTCGTTGTGCAACTGCTGTTTGAGATAATCAATCGCAGCATCAAGCTGAAGGTCTTCTTCGGCATCCAACGAAGGAGAAACCACCAAATCTGGGCGGAGTCCCTGTCCATTGATTTGACGGCCCTTGGGCGTGTACCAATGGGCGGAGGTGATGCGCAACATCGACCCGTCGGGCATATCGAACAAGGTTTGAACCGAACCTTTGCCAAAGGTCTGCTCACCGATGAGCAATGCTCGGCCATAATCCTGCAACGCTCCCGCCACAATCTCCGAGGCGCTGGCGCTGCCGCCATCCACCAATACAACCACCGGAATATCCTCCGGCACGATAAGTTCGCCCGTGGCCATATGCTCTAGATTACGCTTTCCTGTCTCTTTCACGATAACACCGTCAGGAATGAACATGCTAGCGATGCGGATGGCCATATCGAGCCTACCGCCTGGATTGCCGCGTAAATCAAACACTATGCCCTGAGCGCCATCCCTTAGCCCCTGCTTCAAAGCAGATTCCAACTTATCCGCTGAGGGATCTGAGAATTCATTCAGCTTCACATAGAAGATGTGGTCATCCAGCATCTCCGATTCCAATACAGGTATCTCCACCCGAGCGCGAGTGATAGTAACATCGAAAGGCTCCTGCTCATCTCGCCGGATGGTGAGCGTGACCTCGCTGCCAGCGGGCCCGCGAATCAATCCAACAGCTTCGTCAAGAGTCATCTTCGTAATGTCCTGCCCATCGACAGCAATGACCTCATCACCCTTGCGCAAACCTGCTTTATAAGCTGGAGACCCCTCGAAAGGATGCACGACGCGCACGCCAGTGCCTTTATCCTTATCCGACGGCTCGACCAACGCACCGATACCCTCAAAACTACTTTCCATGTCCATACGGAAATCTTCCGCCACCTTGGGCGGCAGCAACATCGTGTAACGATCTCCTAAACGTTCAATCACGCCATTGGTGGCCCAATAGACGAGCTCATCAGGTTCGGGCATGACATTCGGACAATCATGATACAAACGATTCACCGTAGTCCAGAAGAAATCAAAATTATCAGGGGCGCCAGCGGGCATCTTGAACCCACTAACCTGAATAATGTTAGCCTCCTCAGAACCAGCTTCGCCACACGATTCGATATGCTCCAACAAACCCTGAATCGCTGCAAAAGTCACATCGCGCCCCTGGGGGACATCGCCATCATAATTTTCATTCAGAAGATTAAGCGCATCCCAAAAAGTCTCGAAATTATCTGGCTCAGCCACTGATTGAATACGTTCGCCACTGGTAACGCCGTCCGGTTCGACCGGGCGCAACACAGGTTGACTCTCGAAAACGGATTTACCAACAGCAAAACCAGAAGCGAAACAACCACTGGAAAGAATCATCAAAGAAAGCAAAACGATCAGGGTGAGGAGGAAGTATTTTGTGGTTTTGCTGTAATCAGATTGAGGTGTAATCATTGTTATCTGGTGAGAATGAAAGCGAATGTGAAAATTCAATGACAGACAACGGCGTTTCTATAAAACCTCGAGCGACAGAAGCTGGACTCAATTCGGGAGCAGAATCCACGACATCTCGAAATCACAGAATTCCAGCTCGAGCTTAATTCAAAAGCCGCACAAAATCCAATTTCAGTAGATCACGATTTGCCATGATGCGCAGAAACGGATCCGTGATCCGGCGGTGATTCGAGCGACAAACCCGCCGGATTGCGAATCCGGCTGGACACATACTCTCGCAATCGTGATCTACTGAATATAACTGTGGAGATGTGGATTCGAAGATTGTCTAGTCTAGCATATGAAGGAAGATATAGAAAACAATATCAGATAGCAAAGCATTAGTTTTCAAAATATGCGACCTCATTCCACCAACGCGCTTTTCCTAGTGCACTGGCAATCAGACTAGGCGCCCAGTGCACCAGCAGAATGAAATTAGACTCTGTAGATGCCACCACCTTTACTTTCTCTGGCAGGCGCATGACATGCTTCAGCGCCCCGAAAGACGGAGGCGCTCCCCTGGCCGCAGGCCTGAAGCGCCCGACTTGAGTCGGCCATGAACGCGAAAAGCATCCCATTATGAAATGCACCCCCTCATTGCCACCATGCTGGACAAGCTCCGAGATTCTGTTACAATAAAATATGAAAGAACCCATCTCTTCCCACTTCTTCTCTCAAAACTTAAGCCATGAGCGCCTGGATGGCAAAAAAAATCTTGATGCTACTAGGTTGGCAGATTATCGGCCAGCTACCTGAACCTCGCAAGTGTGTAGTGGTCGCCGCGCCACATACTTCCAACTGGGACTTTCTCTACCTTTTTCTAGTTTCCAAAATCATAGGCACCCGTATTCACTGGATGGGCAAAGAAGAATTATTCAGGGGGCCATTAGGCCCAATCTCTCGCGCCCTTGGCGGCATTCCGGTTAACCGAGGAAAGTCCACAAACTTGGTGATGCAGATGAAACAAGCTTTTGCTGAGAACGACGAATTGGTTTTGGCTGTACCGCCTGCCGCCACCCGGCGTCACACTGATTATTGGAGATCTGGATTTTATTATATTGCGCTAGAAGCGAACGTACCCATCACATTGGGATTTGTCGATTATGGTCGTAAGCACGTAGGATTCGGCCCCAGTTTCATGCCCACCGGAGACATCACCGCAGATATGGACATCGCCCGCGCCTTTTACAAAGATATTCAGGGAAAATTCCCCGCCAACAAAAGCGCCATACAACTCAAACAAGAAATTGCTCCAAACAAAAATTGAGCGCCAACATGAATTTTGGGGGATGGAAAGGGGAACACACACAACATAAAATAAAAACCGTATCACCCAATGCCATTTGTGACGTTCAACTTCTTATAGTAGAATTCCATCCATATTGAGAATCAATGAGCGAGGGTCGAGCGGGTGGACCCATTTCGTGTTGATTCGCCTCGCCACATTCCACAACTTTATATCTGCCCCCCAGGCAAAAGGAGAAGAGCCCCCATGAAACGCATTTGGCTACCCCTCACACTCATCTTACTTCTCTCTCTGCTTCTGGTTGCTTGCACCTCAACAGGCAACGAATCCGCTCCGGCGGAAGAACAATCTTCTGCAGCAACCAAGGAAACTGCCCCCGCCGAGGCAAAGGATGTTGTCACCTGGTATCAGTACGACCAGAACAATGAAGATCCGGCCAGTGATGAACGCGTGGGCAACGAATATCTCAGAAACACGATTCCACAATTCAATGAGGCGTTCAAGGGAAAATGGAGTTGGGTCAACCAACCGAAGGCATTTGACAAGATGACCACCGAACTGGTGGCTGCTGTGCAGGCTGGAGGAGACGTTCCAGATATTTACGAGTTGAGCAACACCCAAGACCTGGTGGATTTTTATCGCCACGGCACAGCCCAGGATTTGAGCGAGTGGGCTAAGGCGCAGTCCTGGTGGGGAGATCTGGATCCGGCGGGCATCACGGCTTGCACCGGGCCCGATGGCGGCCTTTATTGCATTCCCATGGCTGAGCGCCCGCAGATCGTCTATGTGTGGAAAGATCGTTATCCCAACGGTTTCCCCAAAAACCCGGACGAGTTCATGAAAAAGGCTGAGGAATTAAAAGGGGAAGGATTATACGCCATGACCTTCTTCGGCTCCACCGACAAAGGCGGAGAAGGCGTAACCCGGGCCATCTGGACCACCATCTCCTCCTTTGGCGGTTCTTTCGATGATGGCAAGGGCAACATGGTCCTCAACACGCCCGAAAACATCGCCGCCATCCAGTTTCTGCGGGAAATCGTCGCCAAAGAGTACGTGCCCGAGATCGCCTTCGCCGGCGGATTCCGCGAGGAAGACGCCTTCAAAGACGCCTCCGCCGGAGCATTTCCCACCGGCCTCTTTGGGTATCGCTATCTGAATCCCCTCACCGCGCCCAGCGGCAAAAAATATGATAAAGGCAACGCCGAAGACATGCTGGACGCCATCGCCGCTGGTGATATTTACGTCTCCCCCTATCTGTCCACCGAGGGCAACAAGCCCGGATGCGGCATCGACATTGCTGGCTTTGTCATTCCCACCGGGGCCAAAAATGTAGAGGGGGCTCACGACTACATCAACTGGATGATGGAACCGGAACAGAACGCGCAGTGGGTGGCGGCTGCTGGCGGTGGATTCCCCGTCCTCAAAGCCACCCGGAATCATGAAATATTCCAGGCACCACTCTATACCCAGGCCAGCGATGCGCTCGCAGTTAGCGAATGTCGCCCCTGGTTTGGATCGTTGCAACGCCCCAATGAAGCCCAAGAGCAAATCATGAACGCGATCTACAAGCTCATTAAAGAAGACCCTACCGCCAACATCGAAGAAGTTCTAACCAAAACCCAAGAAGAATACAACGCCAACAACTAATCATTCCAGGTGCGACGCCCGGCGCCGACGTATGCGTCGCACCTGGCTTTTGCCATACATCACCTCCTCGCTTGGACGGCCTCCATGCAAAAGACTGCACTGCCACGCTCCAGAAAGCGCCGCTTCCAAAATACACTTCCGTTCTGGCTCATTCTCCCAACGCTCATTGTTCTACTCGTCGTCCAGGTATATCCTGCACTTTATACGGTGTGGTTAAGTTTTCACGAACGTGAACCCAAAGGCTGGGTGTATGTGGGATGGGGGAATTTTCAGAGACTTTTCCATCAAAGCCTCTTCCACGAAAGCATCGGGCACACCATCGTATTCCTGGTGGGATACACGGTCATCACCATGACCGCGGGATTCTTTATCGCTTTGCTTCTCAATCGCAAGCTGCGCTTGTCTGGTCTTTACATTACCCTGCTCTTCATCCCCTGGATTCTCGCAGACATCATTGCTGGCATGGTGTTTCGCCTGCTGGTCATTCCTGATTACGGATTGCTGGCGGGGTTCCTTCAGAATCCGGCGATTTTCCCGCCCAAAGGATTGTCTGTGCTCACAGCGGTTCCGCCGCACCCCTGGTTTGGCGACTTTCCGTTTCCGCCAGCTCCCGCCATGATCTTACTCATCCTTGCTTCGTCATGGCGAGCCCTGCCCTTCATCACCTTGCTTTTACTGGCTGCCATGCAAACCGTGCCCACCGAGATCATCGAAAGCAGCCGCATCGATGGCGCCAATGGCAGGCAGATCATTCGCCATATTCTAATTCCGCTGATGTTACCAACCATGGTGGTCGCTCTGTTTAGCCTCACCCTTACGGGCGTCAACAGCGTGGGCATGATTTTCAGCCTCACCGGGGGGGGCCCGGGCACATCGACCGAGGTGCTAAGTTACTTGCTCTACACCATCGGATGGAATCAGCTACGGTTTGGGCGGGCCGCGGCCCTGGCGTTGATGATGGCTATTGTCAACTGGTTGTTAATCACAGGAACATTGCGACTGACTCGCGTCGAAGAGAGGAGTCGCTAAGATGCTGAAAATAAATCCGTTGACGCGTAAAAGATTAAATCAGATGGCTGTAAATGTGGCGATCCTCTTGGTCATCGTATTTGCTATGATCCCCATCGCCACCACGGTGCTCATTTCCTTCAAACGGGAACAGGATGTCATCCGCAAGCCGCCGGTCATTTTCCCCTGCGACACCCCCGAGAAATCCTTCGATCTGCGAGCATGTCGCTGGTCCACCGAGGGCTACTATCGGGTGCTCGCACCCAAACCCTCCAAAACATCGCCCCTGGGGTTCGTGCTTACGGGCAACATGCTTCGCACCTATCTGCCCAACACCCTCCTCTACGCTTCGGTTACCGCCTTCATTGTGGTGTTTTTGGCGGGCATGTCAGGCTACGCCTTCTCTCGCTATCATTTTCGCGGCTACAGAGCTCTGATGACCGCGATTCTGGCTATCACCGGCGTGCCACTATTGACGAATCTGCTGGCGCTTTACCAGATGGGCGTCATCTTGCGCAAAGCCGATCTCCCCTTCTGGGACGACCGGATTTTCATCGTCATCGTTTACATCGGCTTTTACCTCCCTCTCAGCGTGTGGATCGCCAAAGGTTTTTTCGACGCGATCCCGCGCGAATTGGAGGAAGCAGCGCTCATCGATGGCTGCACTCCACTATGCGCATTATGGCGGGTGATCATGCCCCTGGCCATGCCTGGCCTGACAGCAATCTTTTTGCTCACTTTTGTCAATGTCTGGAACGAATTCATCGCAGCCTACCTACTCATTGCCAAAAACGAGTACAAGACCGCCATGTACGGCCTCTATGATTTCCTGGGGCAGAACATCATCAATGTGCAGGTCATCGCCGCAGCGTGTATCCTGATCGCTACGCCGGTAGTCATCCTCTTCCTCTTCACCCGGCGCACCTTCTTCCGGGCCATGGTGGAAGGCGCTGTCAAGGGTTGATAGGAGATGGATATCAATTTCAATTACCTTGTTGCTTTTCTTCAACGACTGATTCGCGAGCGGTCGCTTTCGGGCGAAGAGGGAGCAGTAGCCGCTCAGATCGAAAACCAAATGCGGGCGTTGGGCTTCGACGATGTATGGAGAGATGCCAATGGCAGCGTTATCGGCGTCATCGCGGGCGCACGATCCGGCCCCACATTGCTGCTGGATGCGCACTGCGACACCGTGGGCGTAGCTCCAGGCCCGTCCTGGCAGCATGATCCCTTTGGGGCTGAAGTGGTGGGGGATAGGCTTTATGGTCGGGGAGCCAGTGACATGAAGGGGGCGCTGGCCGCGATGATCTACGCAGCAGCGGCCCTGGATCGTTCACAGCTGGCCGGGCGGGTGGCTGTCAGCGCCACAGTGATGGAGGAGGTGATGGAGGGCGTAGCGCTGGCGGCTGTGATAGAGGCCCTTCGCCCCGATTTCGTTGTCGTTGGCGAGGCCACCAACCTCAATCTCAACATCGGGGGGCGAGGACGGGCGGAAATCAAGCTTGAAGCCAGAGGCAAACCCGCCCACTCTTCATCGCCACATCTGGGCGTCAACGCCGTGCATCGTATGCTCCCCGCCATTCAGGCCATCGAACGCCTGACCTTCAACGATGATCCACTGTTGGGGCCAGGCCTGATGACGCTCACCGACATCATCTCCGAGCCCTATCCGGGCAACTCGGTCATTCCCAGTCGTTGCCTCGCCACCTACGATCGGCGTCTGCTGCCGGAGGAGACGGAAGCCAGCGTTCTGGCTCACTTGCGCACCCTGCCCGAGATGCTCGATATCGAGGTTCGCATCGCCGAAGGCAGACATATCACTTACACCGAAGCTGTGTTGAAAGCGACCAAATTCTTCCCCGCCTGGAAACTGGCTCCCGATCATCCTCTGGTGCAGAAAGCCCTTACAGGCCTGAGAGCGGCAGGGCTGACGCCAAAACTCGGCGCCTATCGTTTTTGCACCAACGCCGCATACAGCGCTGGCCGCGCAAGCATTCCCACCATCGGCTTTGGTCCCGGAACCGAGGCCCGGGCGCACATCGTGGACGAATACATCACGCTGGATGAATTGAACGCCGCTGCCAACGGCTATTTGCAGCTCAGCTATCGCATTTTGCAACCCTGAGCCACCAACACCCGCAAAGCAAGAATATCCCCAAACCCAACACAAGGAGGCAGATTATGGCCCAACGCATGGCCCTGTACATGCAGGATAAACACCCCATCCGATATGAAATCGAGATGGCGAAATACGCAGAAGAAAAAGGATTCTCTGAAATCTGGCAGGCTGACACCCGTCTTGCCCGGGACGCCGTGGTAATGATGAGCGCCTTCCTTACCGAGACCACACGTTTGCGCATCGGTTCGGGCGTGCTGCCTATCTGGACGCGAAATGCGGCGGTCATTGCCGCCACCTGGAGCACCATGTGGGAGCTGGCGGGCAAAGCCCCTGATGGTCGCGGCCGCGTCATGCTGGGTTTGGGAGCCTGGTGGGAGCCCATCGCCTCCCGGGTGGGCGTGCAGCGCCACAAGCCACTCAAAGCCATGCGCGAATACGTCGAGGCGATCCGCCAACTGTTCACCATGGAGGAAGTCACCTATCATGGCGAATTCGTGCATCTGGACCAGGTTAAGCTGGATGTGGCTTTTGGCGACATCTCTCCCCGCGATATCCCCATCTACATTGGCGCCACCGGCCCCAAAATGCTGGAACTTTCGGGCGAGATATGCGATGGCGTCGTCCTCAATTATGTGGTTTCAGTGGAATACATCCGCCAGGCCGTGGAGCGGGTGCGCATCGGCGCGGAGCGAGCCGGTAAAACGCTGGACGATGTGGACAGGCCCGAGCTGCTGGTTTGCTGCCTCTCGGACGATGATCCCGATGCGGCCATGATGGAGGGTAAGACCCTGGTGGCTTACTATCTGGGCACCGAACCTCACATCATGAAAGCCAGCAATGTGGATGAGGGATTGATCCGCAAAGTGCAGGAATTCGTGGGGTGGCCCGCCACCGAGGAGGATTACCGCCGGGCTGCAGCCCTCATCCCTGATGATGTCGTGCGCAATCTGATGGCGGTGGGAACCACTCGCCAATGTCAGGATAAGGTGGCGGAATACATCGACGCTGGCGTCACCTGCCCCATTCTTTACCCCATGATGGATGACATCAAGCCGGTCATCGACGCTTTTTCCAACTGGACGCCCTGACTTGTTCACCTACCACCTGCCTGTCAAGATTATCTTCGGCCAGCCCGCAGTCATCGCTCTGAACAACGAGCTCGACGCGCTTCACGCCCGCCGCGTCCTCCTGGTTAGCGATCCTGGCCTGAAAAGCCTGGGATTGGTGGAGCAGGTGCGGGCCGGGCTCGACGCGGTTGACCGCGCGGTCATTCCATTTACCGATATCCACGGCAATCCCACCAGCGATGACGTGGCCGCGGCTCTGACGTTGGCTCGCGCCAACCAGGTGCAGGCCATCATCGCCCTGGGCGGGGGAAGCGCCATCGATGTGGGCAAGGCTGCGGCCATGCTCATGACCAATGGCGGACGTTATGTCGATTACCAGTGGGGAGGCAAAGCCATCACGCAGCCCAGTCTGCCCTTGCTGGCCGTCCCCACCACTGCGGGTACAGGCAGCGAGGCCAGCAAAGTGGCGGTCATCGTCGATCCAGATCGTCCTTTCAAAAAGGGCGTGCTCACCCCCCTGATGTTCGCCCGCACAGCCATCCTGGACCCGGAACTCACCCGCACGTTGCCACCCGCCATCACCGCAGCCACTGGCATCGACGCCTTTACCCACGCGCTGGAGGCTTACACCGGACGACGGGCCAACCTCCACACCGATATGCTGGCCCTGACGGCGTTGCAGAGCATTTGGCGGGCGTTGCCGCGAGCCGTGGCCAATGGTGACGACATGCCCGCTCGTTCGGAGATGATGCTGGCCGCGACCTGGGCAGGCACAGCCATGGATCACGCCGGGTTGGGCCTTATTCATTCCCTGTCCGGGCCGCTGACCAGCGCATTGCATCTGCACCACGGACTGACCAACGCCATACTTCTGCCCCACGTATTGCGTTTCAACCTGCCCGCTATCGCTCGCGAACGTCGCCAACAACTGAAACGCCTCACCGGTCTTGATGCAGATGCGCCTGACGATGTGTTGGTCGAGACTCTAGTCCGGTTCGTTCACAGCTTGGGGCTGCCCGCCCGACTGGACCAGGTCGCTGATGTTTCCCGCCTGCCCGACAGGTCGACCATCGCCACGGACACGTTGCGCATGGCCATGACGCCCAACAATCCCCGATCTGTCACCGCCGCCGAGGTGGAAACGCTGCTGGAAGCCATGTTGCATTGATCGGGCTTTTCCTGACAAACGACGAAACGATGCATCACGCCGCCGATTGCCTCCCCAATCTCTTCTGGTATCAACACCATGACAATATCATCACTTACCCCACAAACCCGGGCTTTCCTCGACCGTTCACCCCTCGGGTTGCTCATCGATGGCCAGTGGGCACCTGCTGTCACGGGGGACACCTATAGCAGCGTCAGCCCCTCCGATGGCTCAATGCTGGCCGAACTGGCTTCGGCGGGCGTAGAGGATGTCAATCGGGCCGTCGACGCGGCCCGGCGGGCGTTCGATAACGGCTGGGCCGAGATGTTGCCTGCGCAGCGAGAGCGTCTGCTGCGGGCCTGGGCCGATCTCATCGCCGAACACGCGGAGGAGCTGGCCGAACTGGAATCGCTGGACAATGGCAAGCCCATCCGCAACACCCGGGCCATCGATAGCAAGGTGGCTTCAGCGCTGGTTTATCATTTCAGCGGCTGGCCCAGCAAGATTTACGGCCACACAGCGCCAGTCTCCGTGCCCGGTCACTTCGTTTACACACGCCGCGAGCCAGTGGGCGTGGCCGCCATCATCATCCCCTGGAACTACCCGCTCATCCACGGGGTGCAGAAAGTGGCGCCAGCGCTGGCCTGCGGCAACACCGTCATCCTCAAGCCTGCCCAGCTCGCCTCGCTGCCCCTGCTGCGCCTGGGCGAACTGGCGCTGGAAGCGGGATTACCGCCCGGCGTGTTCAACGTCATCACCGGTCGCGGATCGGTCATTGGTCAGGCCCTGGCCGAACACCCTGGCGTGAACAAAATTCAGGTGACCGGCTCCACTGCTGTGGGCCGCAGCGTCATCCACGCCTCTGCGGGAAATCTCAAACGCCTGGCGTTGGAATTGGGCAGCAAAGCCCCCAATATCATCTGCGCAGATGCCGATCTGGAAGCCGCGATTCCGGGCGCATTTCGAGCGGCTTTTGGCAACACAGGCCAGAGCTGCGTGGCGGGCGCGCGGCTGTTCGTGCACGCATCTGTCTTCGATGACGTGTTGGCAGGACTGCTGGAACTCGTGAACGCGGCCAAAATCGGACACGCCATGGATCCAACCACCGAACTGGGCCCCATCGTGGATGCGGTGCAAACTCAAACCATCCTCGATTACATTCAAAGCGGCGTCGATCAGGGTGCGACCCTGGTGTGTGGCGGCGAACGTCTGACTGATGGCGATTTTGGCAAGGGTTTTTACATCGAGCCCACAATTTTCACAAACGTGAATGACGATATGATCATTTCCCGCGAGGAAATCTTCGGGCCGGTGCTGCCAGTTTACTCTTTCGAGAGCGAGGAGGAAGTTGTCCGCCGGGCCAATGACACCATGTACGGGCTGGCCGCGGGCCTGTGGACTCGCGACGTTGGCCGGGCGCATCGTCTTTCCGCCCAACTGAAAGCGGGCGTGGTGTGGGTCAACACCTATGACATGTTCGACGGCTCCGCTCCCTTTGGGGGTTTCAAGGGCAGCGGCTATGGTCGCGACAATGGTATGGAGGTGTTAGAAGCCTACACCGAGGTCAAATCGGTGTGGATCGCCACCCAATGACGTCAACCTACGACGCGCTGGTCATTGGCGCTGGCTACATCGGTTGCAGCGCCGCCCACGATCTCATCCTTCGCCCCTGACCAATGAACCAACACTATGATCACATCATTGTGGGCGGCGGCTTCGCCGGATTGGCCATAGCGTATCATCTGGCCCGGCGCGGGGCTGCGGTGTTATTGCTGGAAGCTGAACGCATCGGCTACGGCGCATCAGGCGCGTGCGCTGGTCGGGCGCAGGTTTCAGAAAGTCATCGTGGGTTACACATGCGCCTGACGCTGGATGGGCTGGCTCGCCTGGAGACGCTGGAAGCAGAGCTTGGACGAGAGTTCGAATGGCGTCGCCTGGGCAACATCATGCTCATCGAGCAGGAGCGCCACTGGCAATGGTGGAGCGAGCAGGTCGCTTATCTACAACAGCTTGGCGCTTCCGCGGCCATGCTCTCCCCCGAGGAGCTGCGTCAGGCCGAGCCCTTGCTCAATGTCGAGCGATTTCTAGGTGGGGCCTGGTGCCTGGAAGGGCATCTCAACCCATTCAAGTTCATGCATGCTTACGCATCAGCGGCCCGTAAGCACGGCGCTGTCATCCGCCAACACGCCCGCGTTGTTGGACTTGTCAGCCACAAGGGCAGGTTGATAGCGGTGAAGACAGCGCACAATCGTTTTGCTGCGGACGGGGTCATCATCACTGCCGGCGCGTGGACAGGACAGGTTTTGCAGACAGCAGGCGTGCATCTGCCTGTGCAGTTCACTCATGCCGAGGCGGTCATTAGCGAGCCCCTGCCGCGGGTGTTGCACCATCACATCGGCCTGGCCGATTTTTACGAAACTATTCACAACGCCTCGCGAGCCGTCTCGATTGGCGTGGCCCAACAGCAGAATGGTTCCCTGCTCGTCACCGAAGCGGTGGAGATGACGGAACGCATCCACCGGGCCAACAGCGCCTGGGGAATACCAGCCATCGCTCGCGATCTGCTGGCGTTGTTTCCGGCGCTGGCGGATGTGCGGATGGTGCGGGCGTGGGCCTCGCCCAGCCCCTTCTTGCCTGATGAACAACCCGCTATTGGCTGGGTTCCGGGCCTGGAAAATTGTTTTGTCGCCACTTGTTTTCATAACACCATCACGACTATTCCCATTCTCAGCGAGCTTATCGCGGAGACTGTTTTGGGCGGACAGCCAGAGATAGACATGTCGCCTTTCAATCCCGCCCGTTTTCAATAGCTCAGCCGTCAAAATCATGCGTATTTCATTCCCTGCAGCTTCGACTTCCTCCAGCGAACGAGGTCGGGCCATCACGATATTCGTTGATGGTCAACCAGTCATCGCCTATGAAGGTGAAACAGTAGCCGCTGTGCTGCTGGCGGAAACGCGTCGCACCTTCCGTCGCACGCCCGGAAGGAATGAACCGCGTGGCCTTTTCTGCGGCATTGGCGTTTGCTATGATTGTTTGGTGACGGTCAATGGCCAGGCCAATGTGCGGGCGTGCCAGACGCCGGTGGTTGAGGGTATGAGGGTGACGACGGAAAAGACGCAGCGCCAATGGCGGCAACCTGCTTCCTCGGCCCGCGCCGAAAGGGGCGGACAGGCAGATTTATATGTCGAGGCGGCGGTGGTGGGGGCAGGGCCAGCGGGCCTGGAGGCCGCGATTGCTGCAGCTGGCGCGAGCGTTCGAGTGGCGTTGCTGGATAGCGCGTCACAATTGGGTGGCCAGTATTTCAAGGGTCCGGACTGGCAGCCTGTTCCGCAGCAGGACGCCGAGGCCGCAGCGCTCTTCGCCCGCGTGCGAGACATCCCCACATTACAGCATTTTGTCAAGACGCAGGTTTGGGGGGCGTTTCCTGAAGATGATGGGTGGCTGCTGACCCTGGATGGCCCGAGCGCGCCTTTTCGCATTCATACGCAGACACTGATCCTGGCTACGGGCGCTTATGATCGCCCCATCGCCTTCCCTGGGTGGACGTTGCCGGGCGTGATGACGGCAGGCGCTGCGCAGACGCTGCTCAAATCGCAGAACATCCTGCCCGGAAAGCGCGTCGTGGTGGCGGGTGCAGGCCCGCTGCACTGGGTAGTGGCGGCGCAACTGGTCAGAGCTGGCGCCGAGGTGGTGGCAGTGTTGGAGGCTGTTCCGCGCGCCCGTTTCCTGCATCCCAAACATATCCCGGCGCTGTGGAGGCAGTGGCAACGTTTGCGCGAAGGTTGGGAGGCGTGGCGCGCTTTACGCCGCGCCGATGTGACGATGCGATTTGGCTGGGGCGTCCTGCGCGCCCATGGCCATGAGCAGGTTGAGGCGGTAACGATTACCCCGTTGGACGAGCAATGGACGCCCCAGCCAGGCCGGGCTGAAACCGTCCCCGCAGACACTGTGGTAATCGGCTATGGCTTTTTGCCCGCGAATCAGCTCACTCGCCTGCTGGGCTGTGAACATGAGTATGCGCCGCGACGGGGCGGCTGGATTCCCCGCCGAGATGCGTGGATGCAAACCAGCCTGCCCGGCCTCTTTGCTGTGGGCGACGGCGCGGGCGTGGGCGGTGCGGCCCTGGCGCGAATCGAGGGGGCGTTGGCGGGCCTGTACGCGGCCCATTTGCTGGGCAGGTTGAGCAAAGAGGATTTGCATCGAGCCGAAACATCCTTGCGGCGACGCTTGCGGCGGGAGCAGCGTTTCGCGACCATGTTGGGCGATTTGTTCACGCCCGGCCCGGGGCTCTACACCCTGGCCGATGAAACCACCATCATCTGCCGGTGCGAGGAAGTGCGTCTGGGAGACATTCAGCGCGCTCGGGCTGCGGGCGCTGAGACGCTCAACGAGATAAAGGGTTTGACCCGGGCGGGCATGGGCAACTGCCAGGGGCGCATCTGCGGCGACTTGATGGCTCATGCATTGGTCTCGGGCGACGTCGCAACACAAGAACAACAACTGCGTAACCTGGGCATGCTTTCGGTGCGCCCGCCTATTCATCCTTTGACCGTCGAGACATTGGCCGAGGCGGCGGAGGACATGTAAGCAGTTACAGCTAGCCGCCTTTTTACCATCGGCCTGCTCAATGGGCGCGGTTCAATTTGGAGCGTATTTCTTTTTGCCGGGCGGATTCGTAATCCGCCCTGGGGAGCCCCGCTCCGGAACCAGATTCATCAATCCGACGGGTTGGCAATGATTGGCCCAATTTTGAAATACCCCCAGCTCAACAACTTAGTAGCAAATCTCACAAAACTCTGATATACTCCATCCAATTCTTTTCGAAATGAAAACGATTACTACAACAAGCATTCGGCAATCTTCACCCCACGTCGGCACCCAAAACCACGCTATGGCGGGTGTGACGATTGCCGCCTCGGCCGCGCGGGATTGCAGCCCGGGCCGCAATCCTGTTGCTGGATTCCAATCTGCGTATCTGGCCCGAACCTGATTTGTTGGAACGCTTTGAGCCATTGTTGTCGGAATTGAACGCTCTGGCCAAAGTCATCCAACCTGTCGACGGCATCTGCACCTGGCCGTCATCCACCCCAAAGCAATGAACAAATATAAAGTTGTATTCACGACCGAACGTGGCCAGCGACATCAGCAGGCCGCATTACAGGCCGCGCCCGACATCCTCGATGTCACCATGCTGCGCCAACCAGATCGGGCCGAACTGGTGGCGGCGCTGAGCGATGCGGATTATCTAATTTCGGAACGGGTGGGCGTCATCGATGCAGGACTGCTCCAGGCGGCTCCCAGGCTAAAATTGATCTTGCGTCTGGGCTCTCTCACTTATGACATCGATGTGAACGCCGCACAGCGGGCGGGCGTTATCGTCTGCCGTTGGCCCGTGGGCACGGTCATTCGAGTGGCCGAACATCTGATGCTGCAAATGCTGGCGCTGAGTAAAAAGCTGCGCGAAACCGAGGCGATCGCTTTGGCGGCCAGTGATGACTGGGGCGAAAGCAAGCGCACCGATGAGGACACCTTCGCCTACAACTGGTCGGGGCGAGAAAATGTGGAAGGGTTGTGGCGAAAAACCATTGGCATGATGGGCTTTGGGGAGATCGGCGCAGAGCTGGCCCGGCGCTTGCAAGGCTGGGATGTCGATATCCTTTACCACAAGCGTCGCCGCCTGCCCGAGAGCGTGGAGGCGGCGTTGGGAATTCGCTACGTGGATGAAGACGAGCTCTTCCGCCAGAGCGATTATGTGGCCATGCTGCTGCCCTATTTCCCCGAAACCGACATGCGCATTGACGAAGCATACTTTGCCCGCATGAAGCCCGGATCGTATCTGGTGAGTTGCGGTAGCGGCAGTGTTATCGACGAAACAGCTCTGGCCAAAGCCATCGCCGCGGGCAAACTGGCGGGTGCGGCCCTCGACACCTTCGAGTGGGAGCCCATCCGCGCCGATAATCCCCTCATCGCCCTGGCCCGTCAGGGATACAATGTGCTTCTCACTCCCCACATTGCGGCTGGGGGCGCAGCGGCCGCGGCCAGTGAACGCCAGCAAGATTACACGAATATCATCCACCACATCCAGGGCAAACCTTTGCACTATCGCATCGTCTAAGCGAGCCGCACTCATGACCACAATTCTCATCCAAAACGGCGCCCTCGTCACCATCGATGACGCCCAACGCGTTGTGAACCCCGGGTATCTGTTCATCGAAGGGGATCGCATCGCCGCGCTGGGCGCAGGCGAGCCCCCCACGGTCATGGGCAAAGCCGATGTCGTCATCGACGCCTCGCTGATGGCTGTGATGCCGGGCATGGTCAATGCTCACACCCATCTTTTCCAGAGCTTCATCCGCGGTCTGGCCGATGACAAACCTCTGCTGGAATGGCTAAAAACCGCTATCTGGCCCGTGGCCAAAGCGCTGAAGCCCGATGAAGCGCACCTGGCAGCGTTGGTGGGGCTCATCGAGAACCTGCGGGGCGGCGCCACCACCATCATCGACCATCAATACATCCACACCGACCCCGCCAATGACGATGCCGTGTGTCGCGCCGCAGAGGAGATCGGCGTGCGTTTCATGCTGGCCCGAGGATGGGCCGATCAGGATTACCATCCCGCGTTCATGGAGACGCCCGAGCAGATCGTGACCGAAACCATGCGCTTGCGAGAAACCTGGCAGGACGCAGGAGATGGTCGGATTCAGGTGGAATTTGCGCCCCTGATCCCCTGGGGATGCAGCGACGCCACCATGCTGCGCACCCATGAGATTTCTCAACGTTGGGGCGCAGGCACACAAATCCATGTGGCTGAAACCCGCACCGAGGTCGAAATCAATCTGGAAAAACGAGGCAATCGTCATATCGAATGGTTGGATGAGCTGGGCGTGTTGGGGCCCGGCTATCAGCTGGTGCATAGCGTATGGCTCGACGATCATGAGCTGGATCTTATCGCCGATAGCGGTGCAGCGGTGGTGCATTGCCCGGTGAGCAACATGTATCTGGCCTCGGGCGTAGCCCGCGTGCCCGAAATGCGAGCGAAGGGCATCCCTGTGGCCCTGGCCACTGACGGCCCCGGCAGCAACAACAATCAAGACATGATGGAAACGCTAAAGGTGACTGCGCTGCTGCACAAAGTCTCCACCCTGGACGCGATGTCCCTGCTGCCTGAAGATGTGCTGTGGATGGCCTGCCGCGGCGGCGCGGCCGCCTATGGTCAGCCCCAGCAGATCGGCTCACTGGAAGTGGGTAAAAAGGCGGACGTGGTCCTGATCGATCTGGATACGCCTCTGGCCATGCCCGTCCATCGCGTGTCCTCAGCCCTGGTCTACAACCTCGGCGCTCGCGATATCGATACGGTGATTGTGGATGGCCAGATACTAATGCGAGACAAGGAGATCACCATTCTTGATGAAAAAGCCCTGTTGGCCCGCGCCCGTCAGGCTTGCAATGCACTGTTTCGACGCGCGGGCGTGGTCGTCGACTAAACCGAAATCAGAGCGACCAAGATGGACGAAAAGCATCAACCCTCACTTTCCAATCGGACATCAGGCATAAAATACTTTCCATGAACCCCCAAGGCAAAACAGCTCTCATCACCGGCGGCGCTCATCGCGTGGGCAAGGCAATCACCCTGGCCCTGGCCCGCGCCGGAGCCAATGTTGTCATCAACTACCGCTCGTCGGCTCAGGCCGCACAGGATACGGCGTCAGCAGCCCGCGCGCTGGGCGTTCAGGCCCTGCCAGTGCAGGCTGATATCGCGGACAACGGCCAGGTGCGGGCGATGATCCAGTTGGCCGAGGAACAGTTCGGCAGCGTGGACATCCTGGTCAATAGCGCTTCGTTCTACCGGCAAACGCCCTTCCCCACCGAGGATCATCGCGGCTGGCTGCAGGTCACCCGCATCGGCATCGATGGCCCCTACTACTGCGCCAACGCGGTGGCTCCGGGCATGTTGGCCCGAGGCCAGGGCGTCATCGTCAATATCACCGACCTCTCTGCATTCGAGCCCTGGCCTGGTTTCATCGCCCATAGCGTCAGCAAGGCCGCGCTCATGGCGTTGACCCGACAACTGGCCCTGGAGCTGGCGCCCGCGGTGCGGGTCAACGCGGTGGCCCCGGGCCCGGTGTTGCCTCCAGACGATTATTCGCCCGAACGTATCGCCCGCACCGCGGACAAAACCCTGCTGGGACGTTGGGGGACGCCCGAGGATGTGGCTGAGGCCGTGCTTTATTTTGTGTGGGCCGATTACGTCACCGGCGACATCCTCTTCATCGACGGCGGCGAACGTTTTGGCCATCGTAAATACGAGGGAGGATGAAGCCGCGATGAACCGTCCTGTTGTCGCCGTCACCATTGGGAAAAATCACTATGGCCGCATGTTCAACGACCGCGCCTGGCAGGCCCTGGCCGCGTTCGCCGATGTCATCCATCATCCTGGCCCCGAACCCGCCACGAAAGAAGAGCTCATCGCGCTGTTACCCCCGGCCGACGCCTGCATCACCAGTTGGGGTGTGGCCCGGTTGGATGCCGACGTGCTGGCCGCTGCTCCGCGATTGCGGGCCATGGCTCACATGGGCGGCAGCGTCAAGCGTTTCGTCTCTGATGCGCTTTGGCGACGGGGCGTGCACGTCACCAGCGCGGGCAAGATATTGGCGGTGGATGTGGCTGAAACCACCCTGGGCCTGATGATTGTGGGCATGAAAAGGGTTTGGCCTCTGGCGCAGCATGTGCGGGCGGGCGGCTGGCGCGAAAGCGATTGGTGGCCTGCTCGCGAGCTGGTGCACAAGCAAGTGGGCGTCATCGGCGCCAGCAACGTGGGCCGCCATGTCATCAAGCTCCTCAAGGCCTTCGAGGTCACCATCCTGCTTTATGATCCCTTTGTCTCCCCCGCAGAAGCGGAGCAACTGGGCGTTGTCAAATTGGACCTGGAAGCGTTGTTGCGCCGGGCCGATATCATCACCCTGCATGCGCCCCTCAAACCTGACACCGTTCATCTTCTCAACGCCGAGCGTCTGGCCATGATGAAAGATGATGCGCTGCTCATCAATACCGCCCGCGGCGGACTCATCGACGAGCCCGCGCTCATCGCCGAGTTGCAAAAGGGGCGCTTCTTCGCGTTCCTGGATGTGACCGATCCGGAGCCGCCAGCGCCAGACAGCCCGCTCCGCTCCCTGGATAACGTGGTGGTGACGCCCCATATGGCTGGGTGCATCGAAGATTGCAGTCGCATGGGCGAGTTGGCCGTAGAAGAGCTGAGACGCTTCTTCGCGGGCGAGCCGCCAATCTATCGCATCACGCCCGATATGTTCGCTCGCATCGGGTGATCCTTGATGAACGCATCTATCCCCGTCAGCGTTCTGCGGCTGGAGCCGCTCCCTTCGTCTCATCCCGATGTGGCAGCTTTCTCGCTGCGAGGCGACGCCACAATCGGTCCCATCCGAGCGATCGAATTCGCCCGGAATGTGAAGCTGCCTCCCCGCCGTCGCTTCTCTTACGAACATCCTTTTCGTCTCAAAATCCTGCATTTCAACGATCTGCATGGCCACATCTGCCATTTTACCGAACATGGCGAAGTCCCCCTGTTCGCCAAAATGGTCAGTCGCATCAAGGCGATGCGGCGGCAGGCCCGGCAGCGAAGGGACATGGGCGTCCTGGTCCTGTCCGCCGGAGATGATCTGGTCGGCTCCATCTTCGATGAATTGCTGGATGCGGAACAGGCGGCCCATCGCGTTCATGTCAGCTATCGGCTTTTTTCGGCTGCGGGCGTGGACGTCGCAGTCCTGGGCAACCACGATTTCGACATGGGCCCAACCATTCTGGCCGAATCCATCCGCCGTGACGCCCGGTTCCCCCTACTTTCCGCCAATTTTACCGGCTCGCCCCCTCTACAAGCGCAGATCAGCCCCGCGGCCCTGTTCGTGATCAAAGGCGTACGCGTGGGCGTCATCGGTCTCTCGACGCCCGGTGAGATCAACGAGCAGTGGCGCAACGCATTCAGTCTGCTGAATCCCGTGCCTGTGGTCCGCAACATCTTGCCGGCGCTGCGCCCCCTGTGCGATGTCGTCATCCTCCTCAGCCATCTGGGGTACAGCCTGAGCAGCCACGCCGCGGCTATGCGTTACGCCGGCGATGTCGAACTGGCCCAAAGCCTGCCCCCAGGCGGCGTCCAGCTTATCATTGGCGGTCATACGCATCACATCCTCAACGAAAAAGGACTTTCGCTCGACAACATCGTCAATGGCATCCCCATCGTGCAGGCCGGCAACCTGGGCGAGTTCCTGGGCGAGGTGGATGTCACCATCCGGGAGGCTCCCGCAGTCACCAACGCCCGACTCTACCGCACCGCGCTGTTGCCCACCGACGAGACATTCCATCGAGACCACATCGAGCCGATGGAGAGATTGGTCACGCCCTTGCTGGCCCGGCCCCTGGGGCGCACCGCCAACCATCCCGACCTCGATACCGTGTGCGTCCGCAACGATCTGGCTGCTGGCGAATCGGCTTTCGCCAACTTCATCGCCGACGCTCTGGTCGCCCGCTGCCGAGCCCATGGTCACCCCGTAGATCTGGCCTTTGTGGACGCCACCAGCATTCGCACCGGCATCCCCGTCAACGGCACGCTCACCCTGGGCGACTGGTTCAACGTCATGCCCTTTGCCGACACCATTCGTCTGTGTCGATTGACGGGCCAGCAGCTCATGACATTGGTGCAGGATAACGCCCGACGCATTGATTTGCCCGGTCAGCCTCACATCGAACGGGGCTTCCTGCATTTCAGCCGTCAGGTGCGCTATGTCATCGAGATGAGTGAAAGCCGCGAGCAGATTCAGGCCCGCGACATCACCTTTGCGGGCGAACCACTGGAACAGCATCGCTCCGACATTTTTGTGGCCGCATGCACCAGCTTCGTGCGAGAGCCCGCCCGCTCCTGGCAGGAAACCATCAGCCAGGCCGGACGTTTTCCTCTCTTCGATCTGGGAGAACTGAGCCATCTCGACACGGGCCTCTTCTTGCGCCGCGAGCTGGTCGCCTACATCATCGAGCAAGGGGGCGTTACCGCCGAAGCCAGAGCCCAACGCGATGGCCGGGTCGCCCTCTTGCGAACATAGAACGTCATCATCACTGTCGATTTCAATCCATTCCATTTCTCACAGGTGACATCCAATGACAACACGTCGACTCAATCACATCTTTCGTCCGGATGGCCGCGCTCTGATCGTGGCTTTCGATCATGGGCTTTTCAGCGGCCCCGCCAAAGGCATGGAACAGCCGCAATCCACACTGGAGAAAATCGTTGCTGGCGGCGCTGACGCCATTCTCACCAGCTATGGCGTGGCCACCCGCTTCGCGACCACACTGGCTCCCCTGGGGCTCATTCTGCGCCTGGATGGCGGGGGCACGTTGCTGGGCGAGATGGGGCCCGGCGCACAATTCTACACCGTCGAAGACGCCTTGCGCCTGGGCGCAGACGCAGTGGCCATCTCAGCATTTCCTGGCGGAGCCAACGAGGTTGATTCGCTGCACATGCTGGCCCGGTCAGTGAGCAAAGCCCACGCCTGGGGCATACCCGTGATGGGCGAGATGGTTCCGGGCGGCTTCGATAGCGGCCCCGAATTCCGCACAGCCGAAAGCATCGCTCTGGCCGCGCGCGTGGGCGCTGAACTGGGCGTCGATTGGGTGAAAATCCCTTACGCCTCGGGCTTCGATTATGTGGCCGAGACCTGTTACGTGCCCGCCGTCATCCTTGGCGGAGCCAAGAAGGGCAGTGAACGGGCGATGCTGGAGGATATCAGCCAGGCGTTGCAGGCTGGAGCCAGGGGCGTCGCCATCGGTCGTAACATTTTCCAGGCCGATGATCCCCGGGCGATGACAGCGGCCATCGCCGCGCTGGTGCATGAAAACGTCAGCGTCGATGAAGCCATGGCCATTTTGGGCCAGTAATCCTGAACCTGGTTACCTGACACAAATCTCATCTCCACGTTGCCCACCGATTGAACTCATGGCTTCGGGCCTTCGCCGCCTGCCAGCCGCCGCTGACAGCAAAATTGATCGATAAATCGCGGATGAACCCTCCCCGCAGGCAAATCCCTTTCCGAATTTCCTCCCTCGCCCGTCTTTGAGCGGAGGAGGAAGCAAAGGAGAGGGCTGCTCCTCCAGAACCGGCTACATTCGGCTCATGACTGAAAAATCCCAAATTCCGCACAAGGAGGTCGCCTATCGAGCATACCCTGTCGATTATCCACCCATCCATCACCCCAAAAAAGGAGTCGTATCATGAAGAGAAACAACTATCTCCTCTCCATTCTCATCATTGCAGCCCTTCTCGTTACCTTGCTCGCGGCCTGCGGCGCACCAGCTGCCCCCACCGCCGAAACGCCCAAAGAAGAGGCCCCCGCGGCCCAACCCACCGAGAAACCGGCGGAAGCGCCCAAAGAGGCGGAAAAACCTTTCGCGGGCGCCGAACTCACTCTGGCCTCGATGACTGACCAATACGTTACCGCTTTCCAATACCTCATCCCCAAATTCGAGGAAGAGACCGGCATCAAGATCACCCTGGATGAGTTGGGCTATGTGGACCTTTACTCCAAGCTGACCGCCGACTTCGTGGCCCACACCGGCAACTACGATCTGATGACGGTGGACATCGTATGGTCGGGCGAATATGCGCAGAACAAATACACGTTGCCTCTGGATGATTTCATGGCCCGAGACAAGGACCAGCTGGCGCTGGATGACATCATGCCCGTGGCCTGGACTCTGGGCGAGTGGGAAGGCAAGCACTGGGCTTATCCCCTGGCCGGATATGCGAACGTCCTCAATTATCGCAAGGATGTGTTCGCTGAGGCAGGGATGGAGCCGCCCAAGACCCAGGAGGAGCTGCTGGAATACGCCCAGAAACTTACCAAGCCCGATGAGGATTTCTATGGCATTGCCCTGCTGGGGGCCAAGGGGCCGGCTGTAGCTCAAGATTACATGGTCTTCGTCCAGCAGCATGGCAGCAGCATTCTGGATGAAAACGGCAATGTGGCCATCAACACGCCCAAGAATGTGGAAGTCCTGGAGTTCTTTGGCGAGCTCTTCAAATACGCCCCGCCCGGAGCCACCGACTACTGGTGGGATCAGCGGGAAACCGCGTTCCGCTCGGGCAAAGTGGCCATGATGGAGGGCTGGAGCATCGCCCGGGCCGGTTACGAGAATCCCGAAATCTCCTCGGTGGTGGGCAAAGTCGATATCGCGCTGGCGCCTGTGGCCGAAGGCATGGAGCCCAAATACGGCTTTGGCGGCTGGGGCATCGGCATCAACGCGGATTCCAAGAACGCAGAAGCCGCCTGGGAGTTCATCAAATGGCTCTCCTCCCCCGACATCCAGAAAGAATGGATCCGCCATGACGGCGCGCCCATTCGCCGCAGCACCCTGGAGGACCCCGACCTGAACAAAGAGTATCCGTGGTTCCCCGTGCTGCTGGAATCCTTCGAGAATGGCGATGGCGACTACCGCCCCCGGATTCCGCAATACAGCATCATCCAGGACGCCCTGGGCACCACGGTAAACGCCTATCTCGTGGGCGAAATGAGCGCTCAGGAAGCGCTGGATCAGGCTCAGGCTCAGGTGGAAGAAGCGTTGAAGTAACCATCTCTCACAAGGTGCGGCGCACCACGCTGTACGTGCGTCGCACCTGCCATGTTCAGAATAACCGCCAACCGAATGCGAACAAAATCCAGGCAATCCATCTTCTTCATCGAAAAACATTATCTGCTACTACTGGCCCCATTGCTCATCTTTGTCGCCGTCATTGCCCTCTACCCTCTTTTCTTTTCCTTCTACATTAGCTTTTTCAAATATCGCCTCACAGACCCTAATCAAACCCGTACTTTTCTAGGGTTGGCAAATTATGTCAACGCTTTTCATGACAAAGTCGTCCTGACCGCCATCCGCAACACCCTAGTTTTTGTCGCCGGGACAGTGGGCATCGAGCTAATGTTGGGCTTAGGGCTGGCTTTGCTCTTTGCGGGCGAAGGACGGGGAATGCGCACACTGCGCTCTTGGTTGATCATCCCCATGGCGTTGCCATCCCTGGTGGTGGGGTTGGTGTGGAAATCCCTCTACAATGTGGACTTCGGCGTTATTCCCTACTACCTCAAGCAACTAGGCGTAGAGATGGGACGCGGGCCATT
>CAZYSY010000061.1:0-4160 GCA_964650295.1 uncultured Caldilineales bacterium
GTCGAGTTGTATTTTCGTCACGTGCCCCGAACTGCATGTGATGCCGAACCACGAACAGGGCGTATTGGTTTTTTTCCAATAGCTGTTGTTGGTCCAATTATCGCCGTCGGTGGCGTCATAGAACGCGAGTAAATCTTCACACTCGCTTTGTGGAATTTCTGTGACTTCGGTGCAGTCCGTGGCGCCGTCAGGCCCGAGCCCGCCCTGGGCCCGCGCGATAACACGGCTGTACCCGAATAGTATAAATAGAAGAAGGAGCAAGGTAAGAAACGTTTTCTTACCCCAATTCAACCCCCAATATCCCTGCTTCATCATAATCCTCCTGGCTCGCTAAAGCCATGCTCACCGACGCACTCGCGTGGATGAGTTGCAAAGAACGCATAAAAGGACAGTTTTCGACAACTAAATTATACGAAATTTTCCTTCTGCCGTCAATGCTTTTTTGGGTTAGACAGCAATTCCAAATTTAGGGGAAACCGGCCAGAAAGCGTTTATCTGAGGCTTCTACGCCTTCTTTTTGCCCCCTCCCCGGCCTTCCCCCGACACTCGCTACGCTCGCGTTCAAGGGAGGAGCCCTTCATCTACAAAGATTTTTTACTCTCGCCGGGCTCCTCCCCCCGTGCGACGGCTGTCGTAACGGAGGAAGACTGGGAGGGCGGCTTGGAGCAACGACAAATTTGAAACTGCTATTAGTTAGAGATGCGTGGCAAAATGGGGGCAACCATTGCCATCCCGCCTGATGAATCTGGCTCCGGAGCGAAGCTCCCCAGGGCGGATTCGCAATCCGCCCGGCAAAATAGAAAAGCATCCAACATTGAACCATGTTCTGACAATGGGTGCGGTTCAAAATAGATGCATTCACTGGATGTAGACCGACTGAGGTGGTCAGGTCAGCGAGTCATAGACTCGCATGTGCACATTTTTGCTCTCCAGCCGGGACTGTAACCCGACGACATTGATAAACTGTCCCGAAATTGAAACGCACCCTGAAGCATTCCCCAATTTGCGCAGCGCTGTCAATCGTGTTAAAATCATTTGTTGTTCAGATGAGTGACATCGGCGCCCTGGGGCGCTTTCATTTTGTCTGGTAGATGCTTCTTGTTCGGGATGACGGGGCAGTTGTTTTGCAACGCCCGTCCGCTCCTGAACCAATTTCAAAAGTCGAGGAAATGTCATGTCATACCTGTTGAAATCATTGGAAAATGAATATCTAAAAGAAGATGTGCCTGAAGTTAGGATTGGCGATATCGTCAAGGTGCATAATCGTATTGTCGAAGGGCGCAATGAGCGCATCCAGGTTTATCAAGGCACAGTGATCGCCATCAAAGGTGAAGGGCCGGCCCGGTCCATTACTGTGCGCAAGATCGGCGCACATGGCGTGGGCGTGGAACGCATCTTTCGACTTCATGCGCCTCGCGTAGAGAAGATCGAGATCGTTCGTCATAGCAAAGTTCGTCGATCCAAGCTGTACTTCTTACGCAATCGGGTTGGCAAAAAGGCCAGACTCAAACAGCTTCGTCGCTGATTTCCTTGAACTCTTTCACCTCAAAAGAGATGCCGTGTCATTTTTCTGGCATCTCTTTTTTATTTGCAACACGGTTGTCTCCCACTAACATCTCGTTTGCTTCATATTGCCCAAAACAACTCCTCGAGGTCATTATGCCAGGACACCAAGAGACAAATTGCCAAAATTGAACTGCACTCCCTACAAGCCAGGCAAGACAATGGAAGCAGGGGTGTGATATAATCTGCAGGCACACGCTCCGCCCCCATCACGCTCCAGACGCTTATGCTCGAACTCAGTAAGGTTATGGCTCAAGTAGACGCCATGAGCCTGGAAATCGCTCGCCGTCAGGCCCGCTATCAGCAATTGGTGGCCAAGGCGCGCCGCGCGCTTGTCGATTTTGACCATGTGGATGAGCAACTGAAGCAAAAAATCCAACGAGCGCAAGAAGTTGACCCCACCTGGCGCGGCGCCCGCCCATGCGGCGAATCGCTCAATGCCCGAATCACGCCAATCCCGGCAGACGAAAACGCCAGTCTCATCGGCGTGGATGGCTCGCAAATCTACCCCGATCGTCACGGTCCCGCGCTTTATTACCTGCTTAACACGGGCGTCATCGTACTGCGGCAAGGCTCGGAAGAAGCACCATTGGTAGATACGCACCCTCAAGTCTTCTACACCGAGAATGATCTTTATGACGACAATCTCAATTTGATCCATACACAAATTGTCAACAGCATGCGAGAATCGGAGGAGCTGGGCATGCTGGCGCGCTGGTCGGAATTGGAGCGGGCGTACTGGAATGACGATCAAAATCGTCTTATCTTGGCGATGACCGACGGCCCCTTGCTCATTTGGATCAGCGAAGAAGAGAAGAGCGCTGCTGGAGAGAAGGCTGCTCAGGAACGCGTGCAAGCTTATCTGCAACAACTCCATCGCATCAAAAACAGTCTTGCCGTTCCTATTGGCTATGTGGCCCGCCCTCGTTCAGCCAATGTATTGCGATTGCTCCATGTGGCCCAACTCGAGGAGCCGGAGATAACCAAAGCGAATGTGCGCGCCTCTCGCTATCGAGCGCTCACCGACGCCACCTTATTCCACGATCTGCAGCCCAACCAGCGAACAGCGCTTTTCAGCAGCACCGCACAGGTCAACCAAACATTCGCCGCAGCCAACCAGGAAATCTGCTTTTTCTACATCAACGTCGCCCGAGATGCACACATCCCCCAGATCGCCCGGGTGGATATTCCTAGATGGGCGGCCGAACAACCAGGCATGCTCGATCGCGTGCATCGGGCGATTTATAGCGACTGCGACGGCATCGACTATCCCTACGTGCTCATCCGGGCGCATGAGCTGGCTCTGGTCACCTATCCTGAACGCCAAGAGCTGGAAAATATGCTCAATATCGCCTATATGCGTCTTACAGGCGAAAACCTCTCAGCTTCGATTAAGGCGCAACTCAAAAGGACATTCTAACTAACTCACCAAACACGTCTCCAAACACCTTGCGTCGATTTTTGCCTTACACCACGATTAAACAACCACCAGAAGATGTTTCAAGAAGATGCGCATTTGAAACTTGAGAAAAGTGCTACGCATTTCAGCGAACATGGACGAAGATAGACAATGGTTCGCTTCGTCCACCTTTGTCTTTTCCTCTATCTTCGTCTGATAAATGGTCATCGCCTCCAAGGTTTATTTTTAATTCACATCATCAACCTACTTAATTCTGTCATAATTCCTGATAGGAGACTGGCGACCTACCCCATGACGAACGTAGACGATTTTCTTCATCCATTTCCTTCTTGGCATCGTTACAGAACAAGTCCATGAAAATCAAACAACTTATTAGAGCTTACTCAACAACAATGAACAACAACTCTTTGCGAATCCTCCTGCTAACTTCCATCCTCATAATGCTCATGGCTATCTTCCTGAGCGGCTGCGAGGCGACATCTGAACTACCTGCCTCCGCCGAGCTGGCAACCAAGGTGATGGAAGTCGTCAACACCCCAACACCCACACCCGCCCCCACCAGCACGCCTACGCCCACGCCTACGCCCCACCCCACCAGCACGCCCACGCCAATGGGGCCGAAAGCAACCGCCACGCCCGAAACCCTCATCGTTATCATTAGCGAAGCGCAGGCCAACGAGATGGCGCAACAAGCCCTGGCCAACCAATCAGAAATCCAAATCGATCATGTGAAGGTGGATTTCCGTGCGGATGAAATGTATCTTTCGGGCGATACAAAAATCGGCTTTTTCACCCTTAACATCGGCCTGCTAGTCGATGTCACGGCAAAGGAGGGTAAAGCAGAAATCAGCATCAAAGAAATTTATGTCAACGACAGTCCCGCAACAGGATTCATCCGCAACGAAATTGAGCGTCTGATTGCCCCACAACTCGCCAACCTCAAGCTAGTGGAAGAGCAATTTTTCGTAGAAAGCGTTACCATTTCACCCGACAAATTAATCATCACCGGGCATTACAAATAATCGCGTCGATCATACCATGCCCACCCTGGCCTGCGCCATCCTGGCAAAAGATGTCGTCACCCACATCGGCGATTGCGTGCAAAGCTGCGCTTTCGCCGATGCTGTCGTGGTGTTCGACACCGATAGCTCGGATGGAACTCGGGACGCGGCCCGGG
>CAZYSY010000062.1:0-7171 GCA_964650295.1 uncultured Caldilineales bacterium
CACGATTGCGAGAGTATGTGTCCAGCCGGATTCGCAATCCGGCGGGTTTGACGCTCGAATCACCGCCGGATCACGGATCCGGCTCTGCGCATCATGGCAAATCGTGATCTACTGAAATTGACCAAACAATTATTGTCAGAAAGACCGGAGGGCAGATTCGCTTTCTCCGGTCTTCTTTAGGCGCAATTCTCAGTCACGCTCGAGGTGGTTGAAGGGATAACCGGTTCGTTGGCTGCGCCAGATTGGCGTCATGATCGTTTCGTGTTGGGGGGCGCTGGCGTGATGTTTCCTAATATGGCGGGATGGCGTGCGCCCGTAAAAACAGGAAGGTTGCCCGGACGCCCGTGGAGCGTTTCGTATGCCAACACTGCAAACGCAATGGCCTCTTTGGCGTCAGCAGGCAATCCCAATGCATCGGAGCGCAGCACCTGGGCCGGGGCCAGCTGTTGGCGCAACATGGCAACCAGGGTGGGGTTATTGGCGCCGCCTCCCGCCAGGATGACTTCATCAGGAAATACCGGCAGAAAGTCGTGATACGCCTGAGCAATCGACGCCGCCGTGAATGCGGTAATGGTGGCAATAAGGCTGGGCCCCTGTAATTTTATGGCATCAGCCCGAGCCCACAACGACATGGCGAATTCATGCCCAAATTGTTCTCGGCCCGCAGTTTTTGGGGGATGACGTTGCAAATAAGGATGCGTCATCAGCTGCGCCAAAAAATCTTGATGCACCTGTCCACATGCCGCTAACTCGCCATTGTTGTCATACGTTTGAGCGCCACGGGTCGTGTAAGTGACAGCCGCATCGATGAGCATATTGCCCGGGCCGGTGTCGAAAGAAAGGGGCGAATTGGAAGACGTTTGTGCGGGGAGGTAAGTGACATTGCCAATGCCGCCGATATTTTGCACAGCTCTGTGCTGATGCGGATGTCGTAGCAATAGCCAATCCACATAACTAACCAACGGCGCTCCTTGCCCTCCAGCCGCCACATCGGCCACGCGGAAATCCGCCACAGTGGTAACGCCCGTGCGTTCAGTGATCACCGCAGCCTCACCGATTTGCAGTGTAGAGTCAATGGTTGCATCTTCTCCCACCTGGTGGTAGATGGTTTGACCGTGTGAGCCAATGAGATCGATCTGGGCGGGAGTCAGACCTGCCTGGGCGATGGCTTGCAAGGCTGCGTTCGCAAACCATTCCCCCATGCGAAAATTCATGGCGCAAATGAGATCGACGCGGCTGGTTTCCGGAGAGAACAGCTGAAAAATCGCCTCTCTCTGTGCGGGCGTGAAGGGAATCGTGGTGAAATGACGCAGTTTCACCGCCAGATGAGGTGGAGCGCCTTCGATTTCGACAATGGCCGCATCGATGCCATCCACCGATGTGCCAGACATAAGGCCGAGGATTAACATAGAAGTTTAAGCAGTTGCCAGAAAATGTCTTAAGTAGATGCGCATTTGAAACTTGAGAAAAATGCTGCGCATTTTGACGAACATAGGCGATAGTTCACTTCGTCCACATTCGTCTTTTCATCGATCTTCATCTGATGAGTTGGAACCGTCTTCAAGATTCAGTAGATCACGATTGCGAGAGTATGTGTCCAGCCGGATTCACAATCCAGCGGGTTTGACGCTCGGATCACCGCCGGATCACGGATCCGGCTTTGCGCATCATGGCAAATCGTGATCTACTGAGATTTATTGTTACTACTAAGGTAGCCCGGCTAGAAACCACGAAGACACGAAGCCACAAAGTCACGAAGAAAAGAAAAAGCTTTGAAATTCTTGGTGTTCTTAGTGTCTTTGCGCCTTTGTGGTGATTGAAGTCGGGTACGTTAGTAGTTACGATTTATTTCAAATTCATATCATCAACGACTTAACGCCTGATAGGGGACTGCGATCTGTCATATGACGAATGGCGACCAAGATAGGCGAATGTCGACGATTTGCTTCGTCCATCTCCATCTTGGCGTCGTTACAAAAAGTCAATAAAAATCAAACGACTTTTTGGAGGTTACTTATCGTCTTTTGTGAACACTTCTACTCTCGAAAACCGAACGGCGGATGCACTCGCCCAGATATCGACGAAATTGATTGCCGAGCGGTTGAATTGCGAATCTGTACAGCAATCAGGGCGCTCGAGCGCAATAAATGGGCAGCAGAATCTCATCCTCTAGCGGTGAGAGCGCCTTGTCTTCGCCCGAAGGACGATGCAGGCGCAGAATCCCTTTATGCATTGTCGCGGTGAAGATGTCCAAACCATACAGAATGCTGCCATCGGGACAGCGGGCCATGCTGGTGATCTTTCCGCGCGATGACGCTTCGAAGAGGAGATTCACTTCTCCGGGAATGTTGGCTGAAATTTGCATGATTCGGATGAGCTCGCTGGGATTTTCTTGCGGTCGGATGGCGAAAAAGTAGGCGTCGGCGGGCCAGCCGAAAGCGGGAATGACCGCCAGCAATTTCTCTTCATCAGTAGACTGGTAGAGCAGTGAATTCGTTTGTGTGGCGATGTCGTACAGGTGCAGCGTTTGCTGTTCGGCATCGACATAAGCCCGGTGATGATGGGACGATGATTCCACCAACGCAGGCCACGCTTCAGGCGAGATGGACGTCAGCATGTGGTGGTCGCCCGACAGGTAATAGGACGATGGCTCGCTCTCCGCTGGTGAAATCGCGAAAAGCAATTTTCCGTCCGCATCGGGAAGATAACCCACTGCGTTGATCGGATGTTTGTCTTCGGGAGCCAGCCAGGCCCCCACGATTCCCTGCACTGGATCGTAGGCCACCAACCACGCGCGATGGCAGCGCACATCCTGTTGCCAGCTCAGCAATGGGGGCTGTTGGCGTCGCGATAGCGTGGCGGGCATCGGCGCCGGGCTGGATATGGGCAACGTCAGGGTATTGATGATGTGGTCAGGAAGCCATTCCTTTAACACTATTTGGGATGTTACAGCATCGTCGTTGCGGCGAGAATGCCATACCAGAAATTCGGCGTCTTCGGACATCGGAGGAGGGCGCAGGATCGGAGGCAAAATCGCTTGTTCCAACACCATGGTGCGCACGCCCAACCGTAATCCTTCTTCCCGCCACTCTCCCTCCACCTGCACCTGAGTTCCCGCAGCCACGCATCCGTAGTCGAGGGGCGAGCCATCAGCGAGAGCCAGGGCCGCATCTTGTTCTGGTTCCAATAGGATGGTTTGTCCTGTAGGAGTGCGAGCCAGTAGGCGGCCCCACGCATCTGCACTCGTCGTGAGCAAAGAGACGATATCTGGCGCAGGCCCGGGCCCAACGCCTGACGTCTTACACAGCGGTCCCTGAGGATGCTGCATCCACTGGCGGGTGAACTGCTCCACCTGCGCTGCGGTCAAACCAGCAACCTGCCGATACGCCTCATCCCAATTCGAAGCGTCAGACAGGGCGGCGCTTAACGCCAGCAAGGCGTCGGGGCCCTCTTTGCGCAACATCCAGGCCATCATCAGGCGGGCGGCGACATCGGGCGCATCGGGAGACAGTTCGGTCATGAGGCTTGGTGGCAATCCTGTGACAGGTGAGACCCAATGTCCGTTCAGCGCTCTCCTCCAGGCGGCGATGCCAGCATCGGGGACATCTCCTGCGGCCCATTGCCAGGCCAGGATTTCATCAATGGCGTGTTGCACGCGTACAGCGCCAGGGAGTGTAGAGTTGACAGGCGTTTGGTAGCGCGCGTCTGCGATCAATCGATGGCTCAGTTCGAATCGCAGCATCTGCTGAGGAGTCTGTCCTGGGAATGGCGGCACGATCCAATCTACGTGTGGAGAATTCAGCACAATTCCCTCGGTTAATCGGGCCGGATGCACGAGATCGCCGAATTCCTGCGGAATGAGTATCAGTTTATGGTTTGCAACAGCAAGCCCAAGCTGCTGCATTTGCGCCCATAGCTGCGGTATATCCTCCAACAGATCCTGGACAAAAGCCTCATCTTCATCCCAATAGATGATCTCGAAACCATCCGCATTCTGACTGGTTTGTTTATAGCCCCAACCGGTAGCGACGAAAGATGATCGTCGCCAGTCGTGGCCCGCATAAAGTCGATAATGGCGATATTGGCGGACACCATTCATCTGTAGCGTCACCCGGGCGTCGAAGCCGTCATACTCCACTTTCTCCACCTTGATTTCGGGCGCTGGATATCCTTTGCGCGCACGTACACTGGAAAGGTAACGGAAACGCCAGCTTTCGATCGCCCGTGGATCGATGAGATCGGGAGCAGCGTTGATGCCGCCCAGCGAGCGAATACGTTCTTCTTCCTGAATAACCGTGGTTAGATCTGTTATTAGCCGCTGTTGCACCGCATAGTAGCGCCAGGCGATAACACCCGCGGCCATTGCTCCCAGAACCAGTAACACTGCCAGGATTTTTAGCAGAATCCGTACCCAGCGCGGTGTGGGCTTTTGGGTTGTCAAGACAACAACCTCTTCCTGATCGTCGGGTGACCAATAGCTCATAGCCGCTTATTTTAGCACAAGGGGAAGTGGGATGATCAATGCTTGGGGCGAGCGGGATGCGTTTCAAAATTGGAGCAGGCATTGTAAAACCCGCGGGATTGCGAATCCGGCTCCGAAGTGGGGCTCCCCAGGGTGGATTCGTAATCCGCCCGGCGCTCCAGGGTGGATTCGTAATCCGCCCGACCAATAAAAGCGCCCCCAAACTGAAACGCACCCGGCGAGCGCTTCGTCGGCGCCAATCTTTGATCATTCCCGCGCTTTCTACTACACTTCCTGTGGCGCGGTTGTTTTGCGCCTCCCCCATCCTTCCTGGTCATCATGTCTCGTCGCGACGCCGCCATCTTCATTACGCTTTCCGCAATCTGGGGCTCCTCCTTCATGTTCATCAAGCTGGGGCTGCTAGGTGGTATGGGCCCGTTGACCCTGGTGATGTTGCGACTGCTGTTTGGGGCGGCGTCGATGGCGCTGTTGGCCCGCAAGCTGGGTGAACATCTCCCGCGTAGCGGGCGCATCCTGGGCGTCATCTTCATCGTGGCGCTGGTGAACAACACGCTGCCCTTCTCCCTCATCACCTGGGGTGAGCAGTATATCCCTTCGGGCCTTGCTTCCATCCTCAACAGCACCGTGCCTCTCTTTGCTGTTGTCATTTCACATTTTACACTCAGCGACGAGCGATTCAGTTGGAGTCGGGTGGTGGGAGTGACGGTTGGGTTCGTGGGAGTCTCAATCTTGTTCGCCCCCGATTTATTCACGCATGGGCTCAGTGGCGCGGTGCTGGGGCAATTGGCCATCATTCTGGCTGCGTTGGGGTACGCCACCGGTTCGGTCATTACCCGCAAGTACCTGCAAGGTGTGTCTTCGGCCACACTCTCGGCGTTGCAATTGAGCTTTGCCTTGTTGTGGGTGACCATTCCGGCGCTGGCGTGGGAGAAGCCGTGGACCATGCAGCCCACGGCCCAGGCCTGGTTCTCGGCCCTGTGGCTGGGCCTGCTGGGTACGGGATTGGCCTATCTGCTCTTCTTCCAGCTCATCAAATCCATTGGCGCCACGCCCACCACGCTGGTCACATACGTCATCCCGATCTTTGCGGTCGTCTTCGGCGTGATCTTCCTGGGCGAACAATTATACTGGGCGCAGTTGGCCGCGCTGACTCTCATAGCTGTCGGTGTGTGGTTGGTGAACCGGCGCTAACGACGGGCGTCAGAAGTTGGAGTAAAGGGTCTATAGCGATACCTGCGAATCTCGGGGAGAGAGATAAAACCACTTGGCGTCAAAACATAAACATGATCTGATGTGCGACTTTCCTGTTTGAAAAAGCAGGCTTTGCTACTTTGATCTGCTGTCCCACAAACAGACAAAGGACCGACATGACGAAAGTGGACGAAGAAAGATGCTGATTTCGTCCGCACTGATCACTTCTCCTCCATGATCTGCGTCATGTGGTGGCGCTGCTGCCTGACGCCGCGGCCGGGCATTTTAATCTGGGGTTGGCCCTGGGCAGGCTGGGCCCGGCGCATTTGCAGGATACCATCGCCGAGCTGGAGAAGGCCCATCAGATGGCTCCCGATTTCCCGGGCGTGAACAACGCCCTGTGCTGGCGCTACGCGTAGATGTGGCGGCCCGAAAAGGCCATGCCTTTCTGCGATAGAGCTGTGGAACTGGACCCCAGCGGAGCCAGTCACGACTCCCGCGGCGTGGCCCGGGCGCAATTGGAGGATATCGAGGGTGCGACCGCGGATTTCCAGTACTTTTTGGATCATTATCATCCGGGGAATTCAGAGGCGGCGAAGCGATTGATGACGACTCGACGGGCGTGGCTTCGGGCGCTGCAAGCGGGCGAAAATCCCTTCGATGCAGCGACTCTGGCCGATCTCGCCAGGGAATAATCTGACGCCGGACATTTCCATTCAATTCCAACTGCTGGTACAATCTCGGGTAAAATTGCCCCCTGCCGTCATATCCAAAAAGGATGTTTGAATAAAAATGGAAGACTATAAATCGCTCTATCTGGCCACCACGGAATCTCACTGCGGGAAGTCGTTGGTTTCGCTGGGAATTATGGATATCTTGCTGCGCCGGTCGCAGCGCGTGGGCGTGTTTCGCCCCATCATCAAATGCCACGGGCCAGAGAAAATCGACAAGAACCTGGAGTTGTTGCTCAAATACTTTCATTTGCCCTGGGATTATGAGGAGACCTTCGCCTGGCGGCAGATCGAAGCATTGGATTTGTTAGCCCAGGGCCACCATGACGATCTGGTCAATGGCGTTATTGCCAAGTATAAGGCGTTGGAAGCCAAGAGTGATTTCGTGCTCATCATTGGCTCCGATCTTTCCTCCGATACGGCGGCTCTAGATTTCGACATCAATGTGGAGTTGGCGCAGTCGTTGGGTAGTCCGGTGCTGCTGTTGGCCAGCGGCGCCAAGGACTCCATGGATGAGATCGTCAGTCCCATCCTGATGGCGGTGGAATCCTTCAAGCGGAAGGGGAATCAGTTGGTGGGCACCATCGTCAACCGGGCCAACCCCGAAAAGCTGGATGAGATTCGAACGGCGTTGAAGGAGGCGTTACCCCCAGAGGCCGCGGTGCTGGCGGTGATCCCGGCCAACAAGAAGCTGGCCAGCCCCAGCGTCAAGGAGGTGGTGGAGCATCTGGGCGCGGAGGTGCTCTATGGCGAGGACTTGCTGGAA
>CAZYSY010000063.1:0-8647 GCA_964650295.1 uncultured Caldilineales bacterium
GCAAAGTGGCGTGAATGAGCCAGATTTGGCACAATAGAACAGGAAACGCTAACGCGCAATTTTTCTGCCATAGTGTATCATGGTCAGATTTCAACCGAAAAACTGGCTATGCAGCAGTTTCAAATTTGTCATTGCTCCAAGCCCCCCTCCCAACCTCCCCCCCGTTACGACAGCCGTCGCACGGGGGAGGAGCCCGACGAGAGCAAAAAAACTTTGTAGATGAAGGGCTCCCTCCCTCGAACGCGAGCGTAGCGAGTGTCGGGGGAGGGCCGGGGAGGGGGCAAAAAGGAGGCGGGGAAGCCTCAGATAAACGCTTTCTGGCCGGTTTTCCCTAAATTTGGAATTGCTGCTGGCTATGTCATTTACGCGCGCACTGTTCGCGGTCTCGTCGAATGAATTCGGGCCGGTCTTTTCCTGATCCCGCGCCCACCGAGAGGGATGGGAGAAGAGAATCGTCCGAGCATGTTGTTTTTTGGTCACCTGCCGCGGGTTTCATCCTTTCTTCGTTACTACAAAGGTAGCCCGGCTAGAAACCACGAAGACACGAAGCCACAAAGGCACGAAGAAAAGAAAAAGCTTTGAAATTCTTGGTGTTCTTAGTGTCTTTGCGCCTTTGTGGTGATTGAAGTCAGGTACGTTAGTAGTTACCTTTCTTCTATCTTTGTTTGATGAGTTGTCATCCTCAACTAAGGATGATCTTAAGTAGATGCGCATTTGAAACTTGAGAAAGACGACTACGCATTTTGACGAACATGGACGATGGTTCGCTTCGTCTACTTTCATCTTTTCGTCTATCTTCGTCTGATGAGTTGGAAGCATCTCCAAAGTTTATTTCAAATTCATATCATCAACTACTTAAATTCCCACCATCAACTACCTAAACATTCAAGAAATCTCAACAGCCTCTGCAATGTTGTCACCAACCGTCGCCGAATCCAGACAAGCGGAACAAAGTAAATTTCTCGCGCCAAGCCGCGAAGGAAAAGGGATCAAAGTTTTTGGCGCACGTTGCGACTTGGCGTGATATTTTTGGCTCTTTGGGCTAAACTCTCGTTGGTAAGGCGCTAAGGTCAGTATTGCACAACTTATTTTTCACTCCATCGCCATTATGCCTATCCGATTTTTGACCGCGGGTGAAAGCCACGGTCCACAACTCACTACCATTCTCGAAGGCATGCCCGCGGGCGTGCCCATTGATCCCGACATCATTCGTCAGGAGTTAGCCCGTCGTCAGAAAGCTTACGGCTCGGGCGGACGCATGGCCATCGAAAAGGACGCAGCCCGCATCACCGCGGGCGTGATGGCCGGAAAGACTACCGGCGGCCCCATCGCCCTACACATTCCCAATCGCGACTGGCAGAACTGGCGAGAGAAAGACATTCCGCCCATGACTACGCCTCGCCCCGGCCATGCTGACCTGACGGCCACGGTGAAATATGGCTACCGGGAGTTGCGCTTGGCGCTGGAGCGAGCCAGCGCCCGCGAGACTGCGGCGCGTGTGGCTGTAGGCGCCGTGTGCAAACAGTATCTGGCCCAGTTCGACATTCGGGTGCAAGGTTATGTGACGGCCATCGGGCCGGTGCAGGCCCGCATCCCCGATGACATGCCCTATTTGCAACGCTTCGAGCAAGCTGAAAGCAATGATTTACGCTGTCCAGACCAGGACGCCGTGACGGCCATGCGGGCCATCGTGGCCGAGACCATGCAGCGTAAGGATACCATCGGCGGCGTGTTTGAAGTGGTTGCTCTGGGGCTCCCCGTGGGTCTTGGCAGTCATGTGCATTGGGATCGTCGTCTATCCGCCCGCATTATGGCTGCGATGGGTTCGATTCACGCCATCAAGGGGGTGGAAATCGGGCCTGGGTTCGAGAATGCGACGATGTTTGGCTCCGAGGTGCATGATGAGTTATTTGTTGATGAACACGATACGCTTATTCGCAAAAGCAATCGAGCAGGGGGGCTGGAGGGCGGCATCACCACGGGCGAGCCGCTGGTGGTGCGTGCAGCTATGAAACCGATCAGTACGGTGCTCAACCCGCGCAAATCGGTGAATCTGGCCACAGGAGAACCTGATGTGACCACGTATGAGCGTTCCGATTTCAACGCTGTGCCCCGGGCGGTAGTGGTGGGCGAAGCCATGCTGGCCATTGTGCTGGCAGATGCGCTGATGGAGAAGCTTGGAGGGGATTCCCTGACCGAGCAGTTGCACCGATTCAAACATTTACGTCGAGCCAATCTGGCCGATTTGCCCATGGATGTTCGGGCCTGGCGGTTTGGATTCGAAACGTAGAAGCGCCGCACGCCGACTTTCGTTACAAGAGAGGAGGCCAGAACTGTAGCGGTCAGAGGAGGCACAACTGGCGAGATGCAGATCCGCCGCCGCTCAGACACGGACAGAGGGAGAAGCGAAAATTGGATTGTCGGGAGAAGTCAGGTTGGCGCGGAAGCTAACGTTATCTACGTTTCGCACTTACGACTCCATCGCCGTGAAAAAACGCATTTTTCGCCAGCGGGCGTTGAGATCGGTCATCTGCTCCAGCTCGGCCCGGGCCTGAGCCAATAGCTCGGGCCGGGTAAACAAATCCACCGCGGTCATGGCCAGGGCCTTGGCCCCGACGCGCCACGCCCGATCCCCGGCCTCGCCGCCCGCGGCCAGCGCAAACTGAGGCGTATGCGCTCCCACATTCTCGGGAACCATGGCAATGTAGGGATGAATAGCGGGGATAACGTGACTGACGTTACCCATATCGCTGGAGCCGCGGCGCTCATTGGGGCCCGGTTTGGCCACTGGCTCGCCCAAAAGCGTGAGATTTTCTGCGAATAGCTTCGCTATGGTGGGGTTGGGCAGCCGGTGAGCGTAATGGCGCAGGTGGTGGATTTTCACCCTGGCGCCCGTGGCCAGCGCCCCCGCCTCCGCACAACGCTTCACCTTCTCCACCACCTCCAGCGACACATCGGAGGTGGCGGCCCGCACGCCGAACTCGGCCCGGGCGTACGCTGGCACAATGTTCGAAGCCTCGCCGCCGTGGGTGATGATGCCATGAACGCGCACATCCGAGGGTAGATGCTGGCGCAGCGCGTTGATGTTGTTGAAGGTCTGGATGCACGCGTCCAAGGCGTTGATTCCCAGATCGGGCGCGGCCGCAGCATGGGCAGCCTTGCCAAAAAACTCGAACACCAGAGCGTTGGACGCAATCGAGCCCTTGTCCACCATGTTCTTGCTGCCGGGATGGATCATCATGGCCGCGTCCAGATCATCGAACACGCCCCGCTCCACCATGATGGCCTTGCCCCCGCCCTTCTCCTCCGCGGGCGTGCCGATGAGCGCGATGACGCCGGGCAGGGCCTCTCGCACCGATTGCAGGGCCAGGGCCGCGCCCATGGCCGAGGTGGCGATGACATTGTGCCCGCAGGCGTGCCCCAACCCCGGCAGCGCGTCATACTCGGCCAGGATGGCGATGGCTGGATGTTGAGCGCCATTGACGCTCCGGGCGACAAACGCGGTCTCCAGGCCTGCGACGCCCCGCTGCACCTCGAAGCCATGCCGCTCCGCCACATCGGCCAGCAGGTTCATGGACCGATACTCATGGAACGCCAGCTCCGGATTTTCGTGCAGCGTGTGGCTGATGTCCGCCAATTCCGCGGCAATGTCGTCGATGTATTCCTGTACGCGTTGCTTCAACTCGTGGGAAGTCATGGTTATTTCACCTTGCGGGGATCCAGCGCATCGCGCAGACCGTCGCCGATGTAGTTGATGCTGATGACGGTGAGGAAGATCATCAGGCCGGGGAAGAAAGCCATCCACCAGTTGCCCTTGCGCATCTCATCCTGGGCGGCGTTAAGCATATTGCCCCAGGTGGGCGTGGGCGGCTGCACGCCAAATCCCAAAAAACTGAGGCCCGATTCGGAGATGATGTTGCGGGCCACCAGCAACGTGGCGGCCACAATGATGGGCGTAGCCGTGTTGGGCAAGATGTGCTTGAAGATGATGCGGGAATGAGAAGCGCCGATGGTGCGGGCCGATTCCACGAACTCCTTTTCCTTCAGGCTCAGGAACTGCCCCCGCACCAGCCGGGCCACGCTGGTCCACGAAAGCAGGCCCAGAATGAGGATGATGCCCCCCATGTTGCCATTGGCTTTGAGGATGGGGATCTCCACCTCCCGCAGTAGCATGGCCATGATGATGAGCATGAAGATGCGCGGCAAGGATAAAAACAGATCGGTCATGCGCATCAACACCTCATCGGTCTTGCCGCCGTAGTAGCCCGCCACAGAGCCGATGATAACGCCGATGGTCACGCCCAAAATAGTGGCGGCCAGGCCAATGGTCAGCGAGATGCGCCCGCCGTAGAAGATGCGCGTCATCAGGTCGCGGCCCAGGGTGTCGGTGCCCATGGGATGGGTGATGCTGGGGGGTTCGCGACGCTCGCGCAAGCTGCTGTCGGTGGGACTGTAGGGACTGAGAAAGGAGACGAAAATCGTCCCGAAAATCAGCAAGCCCAGGATGACGCTGCCCACCATGGCCATTTGATGATGTCGAAATTGCTGCCAGGCCAGGCTGCGCAAGGTGCGCTGCTTGTGAGGAAGCGCCTCGGCAGCCGAAATGGGTGTGGTTGTGGTTGCCATGTCAATCGTACCTGATGCGCGGGTCGAGATAAGCGTAGGAGAGATCGGCCAGCAGATTGAAGGCGATGATGAGCACCGCGTTGATCATGACGATGCCCATGAGCAGGGGATAATCGCCCCGTTGGGCCGAACGATAGAAGAGCCTGCCCATGCCGGGCCAGGAGAAAATGGTCTCGGTGAAGAGGGCGCCGCCGAATAACCCCGGCAAATCCAGGGCGATGATGGTGACCACCGGAGCCAGCGCATTTTTGAACGCGTGGCGCATCACCACCAAACGCTCGGGCAGGCCCTTGGAGCGGGCCGTACGGATGTAATCCTGATAGATGACCTCCAGGGTCTGGCCGCGCATGTAGCGAGTGTAGGTGCCCATGCCAAACATAGCCAGCATGGTCACGGGCAGGATCATGTGCTTAATCCGCTGCCACAGGGTGGGATCATCGACGCCATACGGGGCCATGCCCCCCCCGGGAAGCAAGGGTTTGCAATCTGCACAATCGGTGAAATGCGACCACGCGAATCCGTGATGCGGGCTGATGGGGTTATTCAGCCACACATTGAAGATGATGATGAGAATAAGACCGAACCAGAAAATGGGGATGGCCTGCCCCACGAACGCGAAAAAGGTGGCGATGTGATCGAATAGCGAGTATTGGTGCAGGGCCGAATAAAGCCCGATGGGTATGGCGATGAGCAGGGTGATGAGAAAAGCCACCAACATCAATTGCAGGGTGTTGGGCAAACGATGGGCGATCTCCTGCAACACCGGCTGATGAGTGACGTTGCTGTATCCCCAATCGCCCACGATGATGCGGCTGGCCCATTTCCAATAGCGCACATAGATGGGCTGATTCAGGCCGAACTCCTCTTCCAGCCGCACGATGTCCTCGGGCGTGAGGTTGGGATTCTCCTCGAACGCGGACATAGGCCCGCCCGGGGCCAGAGAAATGAGGAAGAAGACGATGATGCTGATGAGGATGAGCAAGGGGATGGAATACAGCAATCGTCTTAGGATGTATTGAGCCAAACGCCAACCTCCAGAAAGCAGAAAAGCTCCCTGGCCAGGGCGCGGCCAGGGAGCAGGGTGATGAACAATGGATTACTCTTTGTCCCATTCCTCCACGTTCCAGGTCTGACGACCCCACGGGTTGACCTTGAATCCCTTGATGTTGGATCGCGTCAACTCAATCTCCGAACGGTCGTAGAGATAGAGATGGGGGATGTCGTGGGCGATTTCTTCGCAGGCGATCTGGTATTGGGCCTTGCGATCTTCCAGGTTGGGGGTTGCGCCCGCCTTGTCCAGGGCCTCACTGGCCCGATCGTTGATCCAGCGCACATAGTTGAAGCCCTTGCCGTTGTTGGCTTCGGTGGGAATGCTATTCTTGTGGAAATAGCCGTACATGTGGCTTTGGGGATCGATGCGCTCGCTGGTGGTGTACATGAGGATATCGAAATTGCCGTGCTTGCGGAAAGCGCCGCTGGACCAGGAGCCGAAGAGTTCGGAGCTGGGCACGTTCTCGATGTAGAATTGAACGCCGATGTCCTTCATCATTTCCACCAGCAACTGCTCACACTCCTCGCGCAACTGGTTGCCCGACGTGGTCTGGATCTTCAATTTCAGAGGCGCTCCCTCCTCGGCATACTTGCAGCCGTGGCACTCGCGCACGCCGTCGCCATCCTCATCCTTGAAGCCCGCTTCATCCAGCAACTCCCTGGCCCTGTCAGGGTTGTATTCGGAGGGCGGGATATCGCATTTGGCCCAGCCGATGCTGAGCTCGCTGGTGCCCACGGTGGTGGCGCCATACAGCAGCTCATCCACGATCAACTGCTTATCGATGCCGTACTGGATGGCTTCGCGCACCCGCAGATCGGCCAGCAGGGGGTGGGGATGGTTGAGGGGATCGTCGGTGGCGTCCAGGGTGGGATCAGCCAGATTCAGCAGCAGGCGCTCCGCGCCGGGTCCCGGGCGTTTGTGCACCACCACGTCGGGGTTCTCCTCGAATTCAGGCACATCCGCTTCGGAGAGGTCCCACAAGATGTCGATCTCGCCCGAGGTGATGAGGGCTTTGCCCACCTCGCGACTGGGAATGATGCGCACGATGATCTGATCCGCCTTGGGCATGTCGGGATAATCGCGGTAGTTTTCGTTTTTCACCAACGTGATGTGGTCGCCCGATTCCCAATCTCGCAGCACAAAGGGGCCGGTGCCCAGCAGGCCCGTGGTGTTGTATTCCCAGGTGGTCATGTCGGTGGCGCCTTCGGTGGCGTGTTTGGGCAACACCGAGTCGAACAGGGTGAGGTAGGGCGCGTAGAATTCCTTGAATTTGATCTGGACGGTGTTGGGATCGTCGCAGGTAACCGCCTCGATCTTGTCGTAGCCCGAGGTGTTGACCGCGCCGCTTTCGGGCGTGGTGACGATCTCCCAGGTGTATTTCACATCGTCGCAGGTAAAGGGCTCGCCATCGGACCAGACCACGCCCTTCTTGATATGATAGGTGACGTTGAGGCCATCTTCCGAGACCAGGCCATTTTCGATGGTGGGCACTTCTTCGGCCAGGACGGGATAGAAATTGCCGTCGGGGTCCACGTCCACCAGACCTTCCACCACCATCTTGCTCACTTCATCGGCTGCGTATTGGGTGGCGATGAAGGGGTTGAGCACATCGGGCTCCTGATAGAGGCCGTAGATGATGGTTTTGGGTTCTGCGGACTTGGCAGGCTCTGCAGGCGCTTCGGTGGGGGCGGGGGCCTCGGTCGCAGCGGGGGCCTCGGTCGCAGCCGGAGCCTCAGTCGCGGCGGGCGCTTCGGTCGCGGCGGGCGCTGCGGTGGGTTTCTGGGCAGGCTGTTGTGACGAGGAGCATCCAGCCACCAGGATAACAGCGCCAACGAGCAGGGCGATTACCAATAACGTTCGGATAATTTTTGACATGTTCTCCTCCTTGTTTTTGATGGAAAGGATTCCAATGGGGTGGGGTTAGGTGAAAGTGAACGTAATGAAGGGGCGTTGATGGTCGTCCTGTTCATTGATGCTGGGAGGCATCCGTTTTTTAGTGCAACAGATCGGATAACGCCATAGGCACAGCTCTCTAATGTTTTAAGTAGTTGCACATTGGAAACTTGAAAAAAACGCCTATACATTCAGACAAACAAAGGACGGAAATTGGCGCATAGTGACGATGATTCACATCATCCAACTTCATCTTTTCGTCATTCTTCATCTGATGCGATGTATCGTCCGCAAGGCTCATTGCAAGTGCATATCTTCACTTACTTAACGACAGAAAGCACAACACAAAGTTACGGTTCGCTGACGCGAATTGAGTTCTGATTTCAATTGGCGGTCAAGGCGACTGTGAAGCTTACGTCAAACCGCCAAAAGAAAGTGCAAGAATTCTGTCCATTTTACACAAAACCATGAAAAGTATTGTAACGAAAACTCCATTTAATGTCAAATCATTCCACACTTTGGGGTGTGTCTCAAAATTGGGGCAGACATTGCAAAACCCGCCGGATTGCGAATCCTGCTCCGAAGCGGGGCTCCCCAGGGCGGATTCGTAATCCGCCCGGCCCAAAAATAAAAGCGCCCCCAAATTGAAACGCACCCCACACTTTGGGATGCGACTGAAGATTGATAGAATGATGATTATTCGATATACAGGCCCCGTCTACTGGCCAATCCTTACGTGTCCCAATCAGGCTGCCCGGGTAATCTGAAGGCATTCCGACATAATAGTGTTTGCTGATAGACTACACAATCTTGGACAGCGTTGGCAACCCGTTACAATAACGTTGGCAGCTTTGTTCTTTCTGCTGACGTTTATTGGGAACGAAGCCCAATTTCAGTAGATCACGATTGTGAGAGTATGTGTCCCGCCAGATTGCGAATCCGGCGGGTTTGACGCTCGAATCACCGCCGGATCACGGATCCGGCTCTGCGCATCATGGCAAATCGTGATCTACTGTTTTTTTGAGATAACTGCAAAAGCAGCACTGATTACTGAATACTGATTACCGAACACTTCTC
>CAZYSY010000064.1:0-5850 GCA_964650295.1 uncultured Caldilineales bacterium
TTCCTGCATCGAGAGGCTCAACACGGGCAAATAAGTGGCGTTGGCTGCGGGCGTGGCGTTAGTCGTGGCCGAAAAAATCGTTTGTCCATCCAGCACCGCTTCCAGGGTGATGGCATAGCTCACGCCGTTGCTGAGCCCAGAGAGCTCATAGCCCCGATAGTTCAAGGGGATATTTGCGATGGGAGAGGGAGGATCGCCTGCGGGGCCGGTGTAGCTGATGCGCCATGCAGCGTCAGGATCGATGGTTCCCGTCACCTGCCAGGCCAGATGCAACTTGCCCGGCCCGGGCGCAGCCTGAGAGATAAGCGCATGGCGGATGGGCCATACGGGCGCGGCCGCGGGCAGCTCACCATCGTAGTCGTCGCAATGCTCGCGGCGGGGGTTGTCGGCAATATCGCAAGGATAATCGGAAGCCAGCCCCGGGATGGGGCGAGGATCGTCGGTGGAGATGAGATCGGGCAGGTCGCCCATCTCGCTCTGGCGATCCGCATCGTAATGCTGCTCCAAGGCGATGGCTTTGGCCGTGGCGTCGCCGGTGAACGCATAATCGGCCAGCGCATCCATCAGCCGAAAGACGCCGTAGGAATCCATGGCGTCGTAGACGCCATAACCATCCCCTCCAGTGCCAACCACGGCATGATCGGCCAGGTAGTTATAACCGTCGATAGTGGCGGGACGGAGGATGATGTAATCCTTCTCGCTGTCGGGGATGCGGGTGTTGGCCTCGAATTGGTCGATGGAGGTGCGCAAATCTGTGTCCGTGTCATCCTCGTTCATCTGCATGATCAGCTTCATGTCCGCGGGATAGTTGGCCAGCATGGCGTCGGTGAGATCGAAGTCGATCCAGGGGGCGGAGGAGAAGATGAACTTGCCCCGCGCGCCCCAGCCGTCATCCACCGCCAGCCTGTAGCCCACCGAGGTGAGCAGGCCCGCGCCCGAGGAGTGCCCGGCCAGTCCGAATTTGCTCACATCGATTTGGGTGGGATACCGGCTGGCCGCCTCCTTGAAACTTTCGTAAAGCTGGTCGCCGATGATGCCGCTGTCTTCGTAGTAATCATCGCACACCGCCACATAGCCCTTGCTGGCCATGAAACGGAGCAATTCGCCGTAGCCTTCGCAGGAGATTTGCCAGCCGGGAGCGAAGAAGAAGCCGGGTGCGGCTGCGGTTTGGTCATCGGGGAAGTAGAGGGTGAGATAGTTATCGTGGCCCTGGCTTTCGAAGGTGAAGGTGGTGGCTGCAGAGACGCCGTGGTCGCCCCACTGGCCGTAGCCGATATCGATGGGCGGGATCGGGCCTTGCCAGGCCTGGGGCGCGGCCAGCCCCCGGGCAGCCGGGAGCATGGCAAGCAAGAGAAAAATAAAAAGCAAAGAAATAAGCAGGGTCAAAGAAGATCGTTGGGTCATCATTCAGGAGGGACGAGAGAATGTGGAGGTTTGATGCAGTAGTTTAGCATAAATTCCCCAAAATGGCTGGGCGTTGTAGGGGTGCGAAGCGGGCGTCAAAACCAAAGATTTACAGAGTCAGACAAAAATAGACTAAAAAAGACGAAGATAGACAGAAGAAACTGTCTATCTTCGTCCCATCGCCCAACTTTTGTCATTCTTCGATGAAGCCAACGGTGTATGCCCCTTCCGGAGGGTTACTGACGCCGGTGAGCGCAATGCCAGCTTTGACATCAGACTGGAGCTGTGGCATTTCAGAGTGGCGGCGGATTATTGAGATGGGTAAAAATCCTCGTAAAAGACGCCATAGTCGTTAATGACCTGCCAGGCAAGCTCTTGCAGTTCTGCCGTTTCCTCTGGCGTCAGACTGCCAAAATAGCCGGAGCCGGTGTAACCATCATATTCCAGGCCGACAGGAGATTCTCCGGTGAAAAAGGCGAAGAACATTGCTCCCGCCAGATATGCACCTTGAAGGCTCAGATGCGCACCATCAGCGTAGACGTCGATACCGTTATTCTTGGCGGTGCGAACACCAATGCCAATAGGCACAACAGGAACATTCCTGTCACTGCCCAAGTTCTCTGCGCGCACCCTGAAGGATTCATCCTGCTCGGGGTGATCCTCGTGTCCCCAAATCATGAAAAGAACGGGGTTGCTGCCATTGTTTTCCACCCGGTCAATCAGTATCCCTCCTGCCGAGTAATAGTCTTCCTCCTCTTCATAATAGCTCTGCAGAACGACTGCATCCCAATCCTTGCTGGTAATTCGCTCAGTCACTTCGGGTATATTGACTAGACCGATATAGTCTTCATTTTGGTAAGAAAATGCTTCGCCGCCATGGATTTCTCCACCCGCTTCCACCATCCTGCCAGTTTCTTCCATCATTTCCCGAAAATGATTGTGAACGCCACCACTATGGCCGGTGTAGCTGTTGCCCACGTAGAGAACTTTGTCTAGAATGCCATAATCGGAGTCCAGGATATCCAGCCACCAATTTTCAGGCAAGGTGATCTGATAAACATCCTGAGCGCCATCGGGCGTATCCCAATCGGAACCAAACCAAATACGCGCGCCTTCGTAATCCATCGAAGCATTGGGATGGTGGACATAGTAGTTGATGGTAGAATCATTGTTCAATGATGCTATCCGCCAAACCCGCGGTTCCTCGGGTCCTCCATAGTATTTATCCTTATCCACTTCCACCATATAAACATCATCGTCATCCCAACCTTGATGATCATTATAGTCAGGAGAGTAAGTGGCCACCAGCGCCCAACCTCTTCGTTGTGGGCCTGGCATAGCGCCAAAATGTTTGCCACTACGGCCCCAGTCGGCCCCTTCACCCTGCGTGTGATAGCGGATATTCCACTCTGTTGCATCCACCGCCCGCTTAAAGGTGAGGTAATCGGTTTGGTTGTCCATGTAAATCATGCCCATATAACCTTCGGAATCGTACATCCAGTTAGTGTGAGGTGGTATGGAACACATGAAATAATCTGGATCGCCCCAGTTGGACAAGTCTCGTTTGTACATCCAGCCGCCACCAAGTGTTTGCGTATCGTTGTACGGATCTTTTGCATTGAAACCAATGTAAACATATTCGCCATCAGGGGACATGTACACTTCGTTCACAAAGCCCCCCTCTACATTTTTTACTGCTACGATTTCATCAGATTCCTTGTCGTAGATCAAGATGCGGTAAAATGTTTTACCATTGCCATCTGCCGTATACATGGAGAACACCCAATACCGGGTGTCTTCGGAAGGCGTTCCGGCATCGCCATTGGCCATGAATAAACCGTTCCAGACCTCATCCGAGAGCGATTCTCCAGCTTCGATGGCGGTGCGGTCATTGGAAAAATCATGGATGACGACATTAAAGGGATCATTTTCCCGAAGAATAGTTCCTGCGGGGATGTCGCTAATTTCTGTACGCAGCAATTTCTTGTGACTGCGCCAATAAAGCGCCCCAAGGTGTTCCCCCGAGTAGTCCCACCGGTACTCAGGCTGTTCGAAGCCCAGCCCGCCGTCGGATGCCCAATCGGGTTTCCAATAGGTCACCGTTTCATAGGGAGCGTGGGCTGAATGAATGCGATAAAATCCTTCACTATCGGTAAACAATAGATAGTTGCCATCTTTGCTTATGCTACGATAAGTTCCATATTCGGGGTAGATGCCAGCGGGAGGAGTTGCATCTATCGAACCATCAGTGATGCGGGTAATGGTGGTATGAAAGTTAGGGTCATTGAATGATTCTTCTTTGGCGGGTTTCGGTCCAGGGTTATGGGGATAAAGCGCATCCCCAAATACATAATCGAAGCCGCTATCGCCCACTATCAGACCAAAATCGAATTCGCCGACCCGGGCGGAGATGGTGGATTCGCCATTGTCCTTGATGCCCAACACCCGATAGTAATGATTTTCGGCAGGATCGCCCACAGCCCCGGCGTCATCGAAGCGCCAGGGGGCTTCCGTAACCTCCGCCTCCATCACGCCGCTAAGGCCAAAGTAGGGTGTGATGCTCTTCCAGATTTGATAACGAACATACCCCGCCGCTGTTTCCCAACTCAAACGCAAATCGTTTTCAGATAGTTTCGAGGGCGTGACGACGGGCAGCAGCGTAGGATTCGCTGTAGGCGTGGCTGTTACGGTGTCGGTGAGATAAGCGGTTCCGTTGAGCATGGCGTTGAGGGTGAGCTGATATGAAGCGCCGTTGGTGAGTCCGGTCAGAGTCAGGCCGCGCTCATCCTGTTCGATGTTGGTGATGGGAGATGGCTGATCGCCCGCCGGCCCGGTGTAACTGATTTGCCAGGTTGCGCTCATCGGCAGCGTGCCGGTCAGCTCCCAGGAGAGATGCAGTGCGGAGTCGTCGGGAGCGGCCAGCAGATTGTCCTCCACCGGATTGCCATCCCAACCGGCCAGGCGTGCGAAGAGATGCCAGACCGCCCGTCCCTTGAGCACGCAGTTCAAACGCGCCCGATTGTTCGGGCCATCGGAGTGAGCGCAACTGCTGGCGCCATTGTAGCCAGACACGTTGTCGCCGGTGGTCAATCGATCCAGCTCGCTATCATCGTGGCGGTCGAGATACTCCACGGCCCAGTTGGCGTCTTTGGAGCCGCTGTCGTAAGGGGGTGTGCTGTCATAGTCCAGATCATCTTCCACGCGCTTGTTCAGGAAGTAGTTTTCGTCCGGATCGTAGTTTTCCATGTCGGCGAAATCGTACAGAATCCGGTTGTGGTCGTTGACGTGAGAGCGGATGAGCTGATTTTGCGAATCGGAGGAGTCGCCCTCGCCGCCGCCGTTGGCGTGCCCGGTGATGAACACGAATTTGACGGGGTGCTCTGCGGCCCGTTCGTGCGTTCCCCCTTCATCGAAGAGGCCGATGAGCCATTCCATGCTATCGAGATAGCGGGGGATGTCGTGCCCGGCGATATTGCACCAGGACCACAAGATCACATTGACATGATAGTGGACAGGATCGACAAGGTAGTCATATGTATTCTCAGCCCAATCATCGATGCCATCCCCATCGGAATCCACATCGCCCTGGCTCAGGTCGTTGGGGCCGTTGGGGATGCCGTAATCATCCAGACTGAGATGATCACTATCGCCATGGGTATCGTCTACCCAGGCGTATTTCATTCCGAAATCGGGATAATCTTCCAGTGCGTTCATGCCGGTGACGAGCTGGCTGCCATGTGAGGTGTGTTCATAGGCGATGTGGAGGGACGCCTTGGCCTGGGCAACCCAGATATCGGGAATAGCCAGGTCAGTCTTGGTATGATCCACGATGAAGCCTGCCGTGGCGCTGACGTCATCGATGGCATTAGGTGCGGGCTTGGTCGGGTCGGGCGACCGCAGGGCTGAATTGCCGGAAGGCTCGCACAACGACTCTGGGCAGGCGTAACTCATCCCCTGCGTATCCGCACCCCCTAAAAAGAAGGCTGTCATCCCCATGAATGAGACCACAAGCGTTATCACAAATGCCAGTTTTAACCATACTGATTTCATTTTTCCTCCTTATCCTTGTGTGTGGGGGGGGCTTGTTACAGTTGCCAAAGGCGCGAAATAATCCTGACTTGCGCCTATACGAGAGATGAAGGACACGAATTTTCCCGATTATAGCAAAGAAAACATAATGCTGCATGACATCTTATCAACGTTTCTTTGACGATTGCGCCACGTTCATTCATTTACTGGCCTGCAACCAAACCGAAATCGAACTCGCCCACCCGGGCAGAGATGGTGGCGTCGCCATCGTTTCGCATGCCCATTACCCGATAGTAGTGATTTTCCGCGGGATTGCCCAGCGCGCCCGGATCATCGAATTGCCAGGGCGATGCAGTCACCCAGCCGGCATCAGCCCCGGCCAGGGTAAAATAAGGGGTGTTGCTGCGCCACACCTGA
>CAZYSY010000065.1:0-23119 GCA_964650295.1 uncultured Caldilineales bacterium
CTGGGCGAGCTGATCGCCGCTGGCAATGATCTCCTGCGTATCGCCCGAAGGCACGAAAGACATGACGATGGGATTTTTCTCCGTCCCCAATTTAGCCTGACCGCCACATCCTGCCAGCGCCAGCGCCAGCATCGCGACCAGGATCAACAGAATCAACCAATTCTTTTTCATGAGAAATCCTCCTTTGAAGAAATTGACAACATTGTCAGAGCGTCTGCGAAAAGATGCTTTAGAGTCAATCAGAAAGGAACTGCAAAGTTGCGGTGGAAATCGGCCGGTAAGACACCTCCGGAAAGAGAATGTAGGAAATCCAACATCCTTATCATACACCTAAATGCAGACTTTGTGAAACTGGCGCGAATCAGTAGGGGGCATCTCAAAATAGGGGCGCCTTTTTGCGTTCCTGGCGGCGCTTCGGGCCTGCGATCAGGGGACGTCCTCCGCTGTCCCGTTCGCCGTAGGCCGGCCATTGGCGCTATCTGAACACCTTTCCACAACGCCTCCCCCGCCCGTCTTGAAGCGGGGAAGGGAACCAAGATAGGTGTGGGGCGGCGCCAGCAGAGCCCGAGTTCACGCGGCCTGTGCATCATTAGACACATTGCCCCGAAATCGAAACGCACTCCGAATCAGATGCGTCACCCCCTGGCGTATACAACGCACCACACCTTTCAATTACCACCCGGAGGGCATTTCACTTCCAGAAAAAGAAAAGATCGAAACCGAAATACGCCGAGGTCGCAGCATCTACACTGATCATCTGGATGAGCCCCCACACAGAAGCTCCCACCCATTGTCCAAAAGGTGTATAGACGAAGAGCAGAAAGAAAAGGAATATGCCCATCCCGCTGAGCATATAGGCGTATTTCAGGAGGAAGGGCGGCAGATAAGGTTCGATGATGCCAAAACCATCCAAACCGGGCCAGGGAATGAGATTAAGAATGAAAGCAAATATCTGAAAAAAAGCCAGGAGGGCGATGGCCTGCCAAAAAGGCGAATGGGCACGAAGCGTTTTCTCGCTCAGGCCAACCATAAATGGAGAAAGAAGCAGTAAACCAAAAACCAACGTGGCCAGCGGCCCGGCTGCCGAAACAAGACTCAATTGCCACCGTTTACGGATGGCGGCTCGATTGATGTACACCGCGCCGCCAGGAAGCGGGATGCCCCCCATAAGAAGAAAGATGACGGGGAAAATGATACTCATCAAGGGATGCGTGTATTTGAGGGGGTCTAGCGTCAGATAGCCCATGTGGGCCACACTCTCGTCGCCGCTAAGATATGCCAACAACGCGTGCCCAAATTCATGAAATGAGACCGCCAGAATCCATCCCACCAACACAAAAACAAACGTCAATTTTCCCGGAGCGCCGATGCCAGCATAAAGCATGTATCCCAATCCTCCCAAAATGGTTAGCAACAGCAGGAAGATAGGGCTGATCTTGAAAAAATGGGATCGTCGACGACGCGATCTTGTGCTGGCAGCGATCGTGCGTCCGGCGGCAGAGGTTCGCGCTACGGACGTAGACGATGCGGGCTTATGCCGCCTCATCACTTCGAGAAAGTCGTCGTGATGAACATCAAACTGCCGCAAAATCTCACCACCGTGGGTGTCTTGTCTTCGCAACATGCCCAACAGCATCAAACCTGAATCGATCGCCTCCGCCTGTTGGGTCGCCGCTTCATCGACCGTGGCTTCCATGGCCCGCGCCCCATCTTCACTGAGGGGCAGACCATAAAACTCTCCCCCATACGGCTCCTTGTCTTCTCCGGCGTCTAGGCGGATATATGCCCACAATCTTGTCTTGAGATTCTCGATTTTGATAGGAAATCGAGACAACACTTGCTCACCGAAACTGCCTTGCGTTTCGATGATTCCCAATAAGATATGGTTGGAGGTCAGAAGCGTTTGGCCATGAGCTGTAGCAATGGCCTGCGCTGTGACCAAGACCTGCCTCCCTTCCTTGGTCAGCGAGAGGGGGCTTTGCGATCGGTGTGATTTGATGCTGGCATTCATGCTCGCCACTATATCACAAATTGCGATAAGAAATAAAAACAAGACCCGCTTTGTGCGATGCGTTTTCCAAGGCAGTTCCCAAAATCACTTTACGTCCGTCCCTTTGCTCCACGACAACGCCAAGGAGAAACTGGACGAATGCAGGAACATAGAGAAAGTAAAATCGTCCGCATTCATGCTGATTGGTCTTCATGCTTCATGGAAAGATGATCAGGCCCGCAACTTGGAATGAAGCCATGTCTTGTAGGTAACATGACAGGAAAAAGTCATATTCAGTAGATCACGATTTGCCATGATGCACAGAGCCGGATCCGTGATCCGGCGGTGATTCAAGCGTCAAACCCGCCGGATTGCGAATCCGGCTGGACACATACTCTCGCAATCGTGATCTACTGATATTGGGTGTCGTCAAGAGTGTTGTAGAACTCCCAACAAGCCTAACAGCTTCGGCATGCCGCGCTGAACGTAATCTTCGATAATGCCTGCCGCTTTGTCATACTCCCATTGCTCACCACCATAAGGATCATCGATTTCGGCGTGTTCTCCAGATAATTCGCTCAACAACAGCGTTTTGACCACGGCTCGCGGCCAATTGACAAAAATGGATCGTCGATGTTTCTCTTCCATGACCAGGATTGCGTCGGCCTCATCGACCAAACTTGAAGTGAGCTGCTTGGCCCGATGCGCACTGATATCGAGCCCACGCTGGGCCATCGCATTGACAGACCCCTCGCTGGCAGGGTGGCCCACCATCGCATAAGTGCCAGCCGACTCCACTACAATTTCTTCTGAGAAGCCGCTATCGGCAAGTTGTTTTCGGATCAAGGCTTCAGCCATGGGCGAGCGACAGACATTTCCGGTGCAAATGATAAGGACTTTCTTCATGATAAGATCACATAAACGATCGGAGAGATGATGCAAATCGGCCCGCTCCTCAACCTGGAACGGGCCGATGCAGTATGTTATTGGAAAACCTCAGGCAATGACCGGTTGTAACAGACCATAGTCACCGCCACGCCGGCGATAAAGGACGTTGATCTGACCTTCATCGGCATTGAGAAACACAAAGAAATCGTGCCCCAAAAGCTCCATTTGCTCGACAGCTTCCAGAGGATCCATAGGATAAACCTCAAAGCGCTTGGTGCGAACAATCTTGCCGTTTGGGCTCTCCTCTTCTTCTTGCAGCAATTCGGCGACGGGCGACATCGTTTCTTCGATGATATTGGCCTCGGCAATGGCCCGTTTATGATTGCGGGCCCGTTTGCCTTTGAATCGGCGAATACGCCGCTCCAGCTTGTCCGAGACCGCATCGATGGAGGCGAACATGTCGCCCGAACGCTCTTCAGCTCGCAAAATCGTGCGACGACTGCGCAGCGTCACCTGCGCGACTGCGCGGTCAGAGGCGCTACGGGTCGGCTCTTCGCGCAATTCCACTCTCACCTCATCAATATCAGGCATATACTTTTCCAACCGTCCAATCTTCTTTTCGACATACTGTCTCAGCCAGTCTGTCAGTTCTACGTTGTGGGTCTGAATAATCATGTTCATCGTCATGGTGAGACTCTCCTTTGTTTATCCGGCGTGACACGAAGTGAGCCCGCCAGAGGATGAAAGTGTTTGTGTGCAGGACGCGTGATGAGAACGGCTCCGATCTACGGATCCAATAACAGACCACAATGCGCGCACACCTGTACATTGAACCCACTCGCTTGCTACAACCGAAAGTCGTCGTCGATCAGGCATCACTGCACTACTCCTTACCCTAGTATAGCACGAAACAATCCATCCGCCAATAGCTTCATCAGTGGGGGTGCGTTTCAAAATAGGGAGCGCTTTTATTGTTTTGCCGGACGGATTACGAATCCGCCCTGAGGAGCCCCGCTTCGGAGCCGGATTCGTAATCCGGCGGGCTTTGCAAGGTCTGTCCCAATTTTGAAACACTATTCACAAAAGACGGATGCGTTTCAAAATAGGGGGCGCTTTTATTGTTTTTGTCGGGCGGATTACGAATCCGCCTTGGGGAGCCCCGCTTCGGAGCCGGATTCGTAATCCGGCGGGCTTTGCAAGGTCCGTCCCAATTTTGAAACACTACTCACAAAAGACCCGAGGTTGTGCGATACCACATTGTTCCGTACAATAACCCATACGCACAGATTCGATCAGACGTCCCTCCTGATTCTTCGTGGTAAGATTCTTCGTAGTGGTGCGAATTTGACTACCGCCATCGGCAGTGAAAGTATCCAATCCATGCCCAGGGACGACGGATAACGATCTTCGTCGTCTATCGTCGATCGTCTATTGTCAAATGGTTCGAGAGCGCACCAAGGCGACGAGCAGGAATACAAACATCAGTCAAAAACAACCACTACCGGATTTTTTGGTCGTTTAAAAGGCGCGTTGACCTATTTCCCCTAACGTCAAATGGATTATTTCTCATTGTTAAAGCACTGATGCCCGATCTTTTCGACCTACGCCGCGAGAAATTGCTGGAAAAAGAACAGCCACTGGCAGCCCGCATGCGTCCCCGCATCCTGGATGAATTCGTAGGGCAAGACCACATCATTGGTCCAGGTCGCTTGCTTCGCCGCGCCATCCAGGCAGATCAGCTCTCCTCGCTCATTTTCTACGGTCCGCCTGGTACGGGCAAGACTACATTGGCCCGCATCATCGCCAACACCACCCACGCACATTTCATCGCCATCAATGCAGTCCTGGCGGGAGTCAAGGATATTCGGGCGGCCATAGCCACGGCAGAGGAAAAACGCGGCATGTTCGGGCAGAAGACCATCCTTTTCGTAGACGAAGTCCACCGGTTCAACAAAGCCCAACAGGACGCACTGCTGCCCCACGTGGAAAATGGCGTTGTCATCCTCATTGGCGCCACCACCGAAAACCCCTATTTCGAAGTCAACAAAGCTCTGGTCTCCCGGTCTCGCATCTTTCAGCTCAAACCGCTGGGGCCTGAAGACCTGCGAAGGATTGCATTCATGGCCCTGACCGATCCCGAACGGGGATATGGCCAGCTGAATGTTCAGGTTGATGACGAGGCATTGGAACATCTGATCAATGTCGCCAATGGTGATGCCCGCGCCCTACTCAATGCTCTGGAGCTGGCAGTGGAAACCACGCCGCCTGGTGAATCGGGCGTCATACGCATCGATCTGGCCGTGGCCGAAGAAAGCATCCAACGCCGCGCCGTCCTTTACGACAAAGAAGGCGACGTTCATTTCGACACAATTAGCGCCTTCATCAAATCGTTGCGCGGCTCCGATCCGGACGCAGCGCTGTATTGGCTGGCCAAGATGGTTTATGCTGGCGAAGATCCCCACTTTCTCTTCCGTCGCATGATCATCTTCGCCGCAGAAGATGTTGGGTTGGCTGACCCCAACGCCATCCAAACGGTGACATCCTGCGCTCGAGCGTTCGATTACGTTGGCATGCCCGAAGGCCGTTTTCATTTGGCCGAAGCAGCCCTCTATCTGGCCACCACGGCCAAATCGAACTCGGTGTTTGCATTTTTTGACGCACTCCACACCGTAGAAACCGAAGCTGAGGGTGAAGTGCCCAACCACCTTCGAGACGCAAGCCGAGATAAAGAGGGCTTCGGCCATGGTGAGGGCTATCTCTATCCACATGCTTATCGGGATCATTGGGTGGCCCAACAATATCTTCCAGATGCACTTCAGGGCAAGATATTTTACAAGCCTTCAGATCAAGGCTACGAAGCGCAGCTCGCGGCAGAGGTGGCCCGCCGCCGCGAGGCTCAGCTCGCGGCCATGTTGGAGGAAAACGCAGGCGCACCGCCCGAGATCCTCACCTTCAGCAGCAAGCAGGTGGATCGGAGCGCAGATCGCTGGTTGCAGCGCACCATTTCGGAATTGGGGCGGCAGTTGAATCAAGTGCGAGATGAAGTAATGACTCGGGCTCAGTTGCAGCGGCATCATGTGGTATTGGACCTGAACGCGGGCAGTGGTCTGCTCACCTGGGAGGCGGTGCGACGCACCCCCGAAGGCGGGGTGGTGGCATTGACGAGAACCCAACAAGAAGCCGACATCTTGCAAGAGATGGCCGCTTCGTTGCCAGAGCTCCGCAGACCCACCATCCTCCACGGTAATCTGCCCAATTTGTCCGACCTGGTTGGATCTATCGATCCTGACATCCACTTCGATGTCATCCTCGGGCGCAACGCGCTCATGGCTCGAGCCGACAAGCCCGCCATCATCGACCTCATGCCCCACCTGTTACGCCCGGGAGGTCGCGTCGTCCTGGCCGAGAGCCTCTCTCGCCACACCCAACGCCTTTACCGCCTGCTCCATCCGACCGCCATCCCAAACGCCCTCATGCAAAAAGTCATCGCAGCAGAAGAGGCCATCTACGAAAACGCGGATGATTTTATGGTCAGTTGGGACGAACTTACACTGGTAAGATGGTTCGAGAAAACAGGATTCAGCGTCGCCGCCGAGATCATGGAAACCGAAAGCCAGGTGCGTATCACCGACGACTTGCTAAACCGTTGGTTCGCCCCGGTTGGCAAAGGCCGACCGAGCTATCGTCAACGCCTGGGCGATTTTCTTACACCGCCCGAACTGGACCAGGTCGAGACCCACTTTCGACGTCAATTACGAGGACAGATCGCGCCTTGGCGCATGCAATGGGTCATCCTGTGCGCCCGGTGACAAAGCCGTTTGCTTTGCCGTGGAGACCAGCCATCTCGGAGCAGGCTTCTATAGAACAGCAAAGGTCGCCACCATGAAACGCATCTACGCCATACCATTCCACTTGCGTAAACTGCCGCGACATAATAGACTTTATGAAAAATAACGTTTCAGCACAAAGACACCAAATACATGGAGAAACTCGATGGGTTCACGGAGAAAAAACTTCGCCCCCCTGATTCTTTACTGCCCCGAGGCCCTTACGCCTGCATTGTAGGATTTTTATTGGCGTTTGGAAAACGTGTCGACCAGGCTTCCGATAATGCCCAATGAGATTGCGTCATGGCTATTCATCATTTTTTAGTTCCTGCTGCGGCGTCGATTTTTCTCTTATCAGGATTGAGCGCGTGCACCAACGCCCATGCCCCCAGTCCTGAAAGAGTCTACGAACACGCCTCACCCGCCCCTCCTCTAATCACGCCTTCTGGCACGCGCTTGCCGCGATTTACACCCCATGTGACGGTTGCATTCCCCCCCACACAGGTAATACCGACCACTCACCCCTCTGAAGTTTTACCTTCTCCTACGCCCGGGCCAGCCCTCATCCTAACGGCCACGCCCACGCCTGTTCCCCAGCAGTTCTACAATATCTATATCGTACAACCCGAAGAAACCCTGTACGACATCGCACAAAAATTCCATATATCCTTGCAAGAATTGGCGGCGCTAAATCACATCACCGATCCTACGACACTCCGCGCCGGAGACAAATTGCGTATTCCCTGACAACGATGTCAGGTAACTTTTTGGGGGTGAGGGAAAAACGTCAGGCGAAAAAGTGGGAACTATGATATGCTATGATCCATTCATATCCATTCAATCATCCACTGTTCACAGGAGTGTGCTATGGCTCAATTGATCGTCGCCGCAATGTTCTCCATCATCGCCGGTATCCTTGTTATTGTCTTTTTGGGAGTCGTTCTGGCTCGGGCCGGAAAAAAAGTCAACGCCCGTACGACAATGCTTTCGGGCATCATCGTTGCGGTTCTGATTTTTTTGACCCTGGCCATCATCAACAGTTACACCGTGGTGCAGGCGGGTTCGGTGGCTGTGGTCAAACGCTTCGGCCAGGTCGTGGCCGTGTTCGAACCTGGACTAAACTGGAAAGTCCCATTTATCGATCAGACCGTCGTGTATCGCACCCAAGAAATCGTCTACGAAACCAGCGATAATCCCGACTCCTCCAATGCCGATTACACCGATTATCAGGTGGATACAGCGACCAGTGATGGTCAGCAGATTACCGCTCGTTACACTGTCCGTTTTCGCATCCGTCCACAAGAAGCCGCCAACATCGTCAATGATCTGGGCACCGAACCTGAGGTCGTAGAGAAAGTAGTCAAGCAGAATAGCCGTGTGTGGGTGCGCACACTGCTACGCAATTACACTGCCAGCCAACTTTACTCGGGCGATATCCGCGAAGCTCAGGAGGCGATCGAAAAGCAATTGCGCAAGGATTTTGAAAAGGAAGGGCTGGACCTGGTTTTCTTTGGCTTGCGACAGATCGGTTTCACCGACGCCTACAAGCAGGCGGTGGAAAACAAACAGATCGAAGCGGAAAATATCATCACCCGCAAGAATCAAGCAGAGCAGGCCAAGTATGAAAAGGAGCGGGCTATCACGCAGGCCGAAGCAGAAGCCGAAAAACAGCGGCTGGAGCGCATCGGCGTAGCCCAGGGTGAGGCTGAATCCATCAAACTCAAAGCGCAAGCTGAAGCAGAAGCCACGCTGCTCAAAGCTAAAGCGCAAGCTGAAGCCAACGAACTTCTCTCCAAAAGCCTGACGCCCGAACTCATCGACTGGAAGGCTGTGTTGCAATGGCGAGGACAATATCCCACAGTGTATAGCCCAGGCAATGGTGAGCAAATGATTTTGCCGGGCGATCTTTTTACCCAACCGACACCGTCACCATAACCCCTTAGCCACGATTTTCGGTGCATGCAGCGGTGTGCTGACGCCAACGAAAAAACTGGCGATTTGCATTCTGCGGGGTTGGCCGTTCGGCTCTGATCTTACAAATTCACCCCCTCCTTTGCCTCCGCCCGCGTCGGGACAGGGAGGAGGTTGGGAATCAACAACTGTAACTACTAACGTACCCGACTTCAATCACCACAAAGGCGCAAAGACACTAAGAAACACCAAGAATTTCAAAGCTTTTTCTTTTCTTCGTGCCTTTGTGGCTTCGTGTCTTCGTGGTTTCTAGCCGGGCTACCTTAGTAGTAACCAACAACTTTCAAAATGCGCCATGGAGGATCGCCAGAGAAGGATGAGCATCGTGGAATGGATGGATGGCCGCCATCCTTCCTGGTCTATCTTCCATTTTCAAAGCAACTGTCATTTTTGCCAGATCCGGCAAGATCGTCTATACTTATGCGTTGGGCGGTTGCCGCCCTTTTTTTAACGTTTTTCATCCTTATTCTATCCCACACGTCTTGCAAAACCTGAGGGCTTGTGCCCACAAATGGGTGCCTTGCAGGGGCAAGGCGGAGGAAAAACAAACAGGAGAGTTACGCATGGCTATTGTTTCACTCAAAGCATTGCTTGAGTCGGGCGTCCATTTCGGACACCGAACCAAGCGCTGGAATCCCAAAATGCGCAAATACATTTTCACCGAGCGCAATGGGGTTCATATCATCGACCTTCAGCAGACCGTTTCGCAGTTGCAAAAAGCCTACGACTACATGCGCGATCTGGCCAAAGATGGCGGAGTCGTGCTTTTTGTGGGCACCAAACGGCAAGCAGCGCCGATTATTGTGCAAGAGGCCAACCGTTGCGAGATGCCTTATGTCGACAAACGCTGGCTGGGAGGCACGCTCACCAATTTCAAGACCATTCGTTCTCGCGTGGATTACCTCATCGAATTGGAACAGCGTCGAGATCGAGGCGAGTTCAACCGGCTGCCCAAGAAAGAAGTGCTGAAGCTCAATGAAGAAATCGAACGTCTGGAGCGTCGCGTCGGGGGATTGCGACGTCTGACCAGTCTTCCTGATACCCTCTTCATTGTGGACACTCGCCGTGAAGAGCTGGCGGTAAAAGAAGCTAACAAGCTGAATATCCCCATCGTAGCGTTGGTGGACACCAACTGTGATCCAGACCCCATCGATCTCGTCATCCCCTCCAACGATGACGCCATTCGCGCGATCAAGTTGATGGTGGGAAAGATGGCGGACGCTATCATCGAAGGTAAGCAATTGCGAGAAACGCTGGCCGCGGAAGAGGAAGAGGAGCGAGCTGAAGCAGGTGAGGTTTCACCTCGCACCTGGACGCCGCCCGAAGAGCGCCCCGAAGATGAATTGCTTGGGCCTTCGACCCTGGCCAAGTTAGAGGCGGGTATTGGCTCGGATGAAGAAGAGCCAGAGAAAGAAGAAACCGCTGAAAATCAGAGCGCGCCAGAAGCTTCTGAAGAAGAGAACACCGCTTCTGCAGCATCCTCAGATCAGGAAGCGCCGGACCAAGAGTCTTCCGAGAACTAAAACGACCTTCGGGCCTCCGGGACTACGGCGCTCTGTTCTCTTTCCGGACATGGCTGATGGCTCGGAGGTCTTTTTACGCCACCCGATAAATTATTCAATTCAATAACAATTATCGATTTCAGGAGATTAGGAATCATGAAAATTACAACTCAAATGGTCAAAGAATTGCGTCAGGCGACAGGCGCTGGCGTTTTAGATTGTCGCAAAGCCCTGGAGGCTGCAGATGGCGATTTCGATAAGGCTGTAACCATGCTGCGCGAGAAAGGACTAGCGGCGGCAGCCAAGAAAGCCAGCCGTGAGGCCAAAGAGGGGATCATTGGCCATTACGTGCATCCGGGCGCAAAGATGGCCGCCATCATCGAAGTCAACTGTGAAACCGACTTCGTGGCCCGCACGCCCGAATTCCAGACCCTTGTCAAAGACCTGGCCATGCAAGTTGTGGCCTCTCGTCCCCGTTGGCTCAAGCCTGAAGATGTTCCCGCCGAGGTCATTGAGCAAGAAAAGGCCATCTATCGCAAGCAGTTGGAAGAGGAAGGAAAACCTGAGCACATCATGGATCGCATCATCGAAGGTAAGCTCAAGAAATTCTATGATGAGAATTGCTTATTGGAGCAGGCATTCATCAAAGACCCAGATATCAAGATCAAAGACATGGTCACCAATGCGGTGGCCCGGCTTGGCGAAAATATCCGCATTCGCCGCTTCGCTCGCTTTGAGGTTGGCGCAGAAGACTAAATTTCCGAAAGGCCTGGGAATCCCATTGATTTCCGGGCCTTTTTACAAACGTGAATCCGAAGTTTTAGCCCGGCATGCAATATTGTACGGCGGGTGAAACGCCGCGAACAGTGCGTGAATCGCTGGCAGACTTTGGATCCTCCAGCGAGCAAGAAGGCATCGAGTTCGATACGCGATCTGGCAGACGCAAGACCAGGTATTTTCGGTAATGGTGAGAATCTGACTGACGCCATCGGCAGTGAAAGGCTCCCCTCAATGCTCAGGATCAATGAACCAGGGGCGACGGACGATTCACGGCGCCAAACAGCGATTTTCGTCATCCGTCGTCTATCGTCAAATGGCTCGAGAGCGCAACATGGCAACGAGCAGGAATGCAAAATCAGTCAAAATATAACCACTACCAAAAGTTGCACATTGGGTCCACTATTTTATTTTCGACACAGAGAGCGCAAAAATGTCCGAACTAAAATATCGCAGAATTCTTCTCAAACTAGGCGGCGAAGCCCTGGCAGGCCCCAATGGATTTGGCATTGATCCCGCCCGAGCGGAAGTGCTGGCAAAGAAAATCAAAGAGGTGCACAATTTGGGCGTGCAGGTGGCCATTGTCATTGGAGCTGGCAACCTATGGCGCGGCGCCCAGGGATTGGCCCTGGGCATGGAGCGCACCACAGCAGATCACATGGGCATGTTGGCTACGGTGATGAACGCCTTGGCGTTGCAAGACGCATTGGAGCGCACTGGCGTTGTCACCCGAGTGCAGACTGCCATCGAGATGAAAGCGATTGCAGAGCCCTATATTCGCGGCCGGGCAGTGAGACATCTGGAAAAAGGCCGTGTCGTGATTTTGGGAGCGGGCACAGGCAATCCTTATTTCACCACCGACACCGCTGGCGCATTGCGAGCCATGGAGATCGACGCCGAGGTGCTCATCAAAGCTACCAAGGTGGACGGTGTTTATGATGGCGATCCGCACATCGATCCCGACGCCAAACGCTACGATCAACTCTCCTATATCGAAGCGGTGAACAAACGCCTCAAAGTGATGGATAGCACAGCCATCACCCTGTGCATGGATAACGATCTCCCCATCATTGTGCTCAACCTGTGGCAAGAGGAGGCGTTGGTGCGCACCGTTTTGGGAGAGATGATGGGTACGCTCATCTACAGGTAGGAAGGTTCTATTCCGGGCCGGGCATTTCGACGCCCGGTCTTTTTTTGTTTTCTCCCTTCCTCTTGTAAAATGACAATCTACGCAAGCAACTGGTTTTCCGGTTTGCCCCACCTTTCAAAGGAGTTCGACCATGATCCACGAAGTCAAAGAAGATGCCCGGGAGCGCATGGAGGGCGCTGTCAAAGCGCTGATTTATGATCTGGCAGCCATTCGCACCGGTCGGGCCTCGCCCGCGCTGTTAGATCATGTAAAGGTGGAGTATTACGGAACGCCTACTGCCATCAACCAATTGGCTGTCATCACCGTCCCCGAACCTCGCACCATTGCCATTCGTCCTTTTAGCCCGGGTGATATCCGCACCATCGAAAAAGCGATCCTTAATTCCGATCTCGGCATCAACCCCTCCAATGACGGTAAAATCATCCGTCTCAACATCCCCCAACTTACCGAAGAGCGCCGTCGCGATCTGGCCAAGCAGGTCAAACGCCGTGTCGAAGAGGCCCGTGTCGCCATTCGTAACGTGCGTCGCGACGCCATCTCCGATCTCCGCGACTTCGAAAAAGAAAGTATGATCACTGAAGATGACTTGCATGATGGCATGGAGGAGATTCAAAAGTTGACCGACGAGTACATCAAGCGCGTCGAACAGATTGGAAAAGAGAAAATAGATGAGATTATGGAAGTGTAGAGGCTCTCGATATGCCAGGAATCTTCAGTCGCACGCCAAAATCAACCGAGGCTGACGCTCTCTACGATCCTCAAGGCGTCATTCCCGTGCACGTTGGCATCATTATGGATGGCAACGGGCGTTGGGCCCGGGCGCGGGGAATGCCCCGGGCGGCTGGGCATCGCGCCGGCACAAAAAACATCCGCCGTGTGCTCATCGAAGCGGTGGAAATCGGGATCAAAGCCCTGACCGTTTACGCATTTAGCACCGAGAATTGGGCGCGCCCTAAAGATGAAGTCAACCATCTCATGCGCCTTATCAGTCAGGGCATTCAGGACGAGCTGGATGAATTGGACGCTCGCGGCGTGCGCATTCTGCACAGCGGACGGCTGGCGGGCGTTTCGCCTTCGTTACAAGAAGAAATTCAAGATGCGGTGGAACGCACAAAGCACAACAAAGTCATCACACTCAACGTGGCGTTCAACTATGGCGGACGAGCAGAAATCGTCGATGCGATCAAAGCGATCATGCGCGAGGGCGTCCCGCCCCAGGCTGTGACCGAAGCAATGGTGAGTCAGCACCTTTACATACCCGACCTCCCTGACCCCGATCTCATTGTTCGCACCGGTGGCGAGTTCCGCCTCTCCAACTTTCTTATCTGGCAGGCCGCCTACGCCGAGTTCTACTCGACTCCCACCTACTGGCCCGATTTTGACGAACAGGAGCTGCGAAAAGCAGTGGCCGTCTTCCAGCACCGCGACCGTCGTTTCGGCAAAATCAAAGATACCGAGAGGTAAACCATGCTCAAACAGCGCGTCATCTCGGCCATTGTTCTCATCCCCGTCGTTGCAGTGCTGGCATGGCTGGGTGGCTGGTGGTTTTCGGCGTTCGTGGCGTTTTACGCGGGCGTCACGGCATGGGAGCTCTTGCGGATGCTGGGTAAGCTCGATTTCGCCCAACCGCTCATCTGGTTAGGCGCGCCAGTGGCTGTGCTTCTAGTGCTGGAAAGCGGCCTGCCGCCAGACCCCATTCGGTTTCAGGCAATTTTGGGGATCATCATCCTGGTGGGATTGATTATCGCCCTATTCATTAACCGTCGCAATACGCCTACCGATCTACTGCTCACATTGGGCGCAGCATTTTATTTGGGGATGACGCTTCGTTTCTTGGCGCTACTCCGCAACCGCGAAGATGGCCTCGCGTGGTTGACTTTAACAGCCCTGACCGTGTGGGCGGTGGATACCGGTGCATATTTCACAGGCATGGCCATGGGCAAACACAAATTCTGGCCCCGTATCAGCCCAAAGAAAACCTGGGAAGGATTTTTTGGCGGCTTGCTCGCTGGAGCAATCGTTGCCGCACTTCTGACCGCATATCTGATTCCGGCTGCTGTGTGGTGGCAGGGGGCGCTTTTGGGATTAATCATTGGCGCAGTGGGACCACTGGGAGACCTTAGCGAGTCGTTGTTCAAACGCCAATCGGGGATCAAAGATTCTTCCAATCTTATTCCCGGGCACGGTGGATTTTTCGACCGCATCGATTCTTTTATTGTCGTCGCCCCGGTCGTGTATCTCCTGATTCAATACATCCATTGACATCTCTGGCCCAGCCAAATGAACGAACCAACTTCGAATTGACGATTGTCAGCGCACCACGACATAAGGGCGCAATTTTTCCAACTTGGCTTCGCCAATTCCCTTCACCTGCAGTAAATCATCCACCCTCGTGTACGGGCGGCCTTCGATGATGCGTTGAGCCATTGCCGGGCCGATGCCGGGCAGACTCTCCAATTCCTCCTGGCTAGCGGTGTTGAGGTCGATCGAGGCCAATGCCGGGGAATCATCACCAGCATGTGACGCGCTTGTTGCCACGCCTGTCTCTGTTCTCGAAATAGGCGCTGGCGTAGGAGCGTCCTCCTGAATTTCAGGAACATGGATCTGCTCTCCATCACGCAGGGGATGGGCCAAATTGATGGCGACCAGATCAGCATTTTCGGTGGCGCCTCCCGCCTGTTCGATGGCGTCCACCACGAGACTTTCGGGAGGAAGACGATACACGCCAGCAGCCTGCACAGCGCCACTGACATATACTCGCAAAGGGGCGGGACTGGGTGTGGGGGTTGGAGATACGATTTCGGGACAGGTGGACGTCGCTGGCATAGATGCGTCAGTGACAATCTCAATTGGCTGGGCTTGCGGCTGCCGTTGCAAAAAGAGGACATAAGCCACAAAGAGCGCAACCCAAAACGCCGACACGCCAGCGATAACAGACAGATGATTTCGAAAGTCGAACATATGGCCCTTGTCGCTATGGAGGGATAACCAGAGATAATGAGGAGCGAGTCACCTTGTCGATAGAAATGTTGTTTTGAGATTACGACGCCGGTAAAGCCAGACTCATCATATCAGAAAGCGCCTGATCAAATTCAGAGATCGAAGCAATGGTGGTGGCGACATGCGTGATATCGAACGATTCGCTCTGAAGAGCGTAAGTGCGGCCATTGGTATGGATGACTTTCCCAGGACTGTGATTCATCATTGTCGTGAATTTCAACAGAATGCGCCCACTTTTGTCAACCGTCAAACGGAAATGACCATGAGCATCTGTCACCTCCGCCGATAGAGCGTCTCCGCATTCGACATCCCATCCAGCATCTTCCAGCACCGGGCGCAATTGTGATAACGAAAAATGAGCCAGACGTCGAACAGTCATGGGCGTCACCTTGGTAAACGACAAGTATTCCAGAGAAAGATCAGCAATTTCAAACTCAAATAGGTGATGTTATGAATATAAATAAATTTTGGAGGCGATTACAGTTCATCAGATGAAGATAAAGGAAAAGACGAAGGTGGACGAAGCGAACTATCCTCCATGTCGTTAATCTTCGTCTATGTTCGTCGAAATGCGCAGCACTTTTCTCAAGTTTCAAATGCGCATCTATTTAAAGAAAAATCAGTCAAGCACCATCCATTGTTGATGCTCCCGCCCCTCCCTGGCCATCTCACGATACTCGCCGCGCTCGCGTTCGGGGGAGCCCTGCATGGATAAAACTTTTGGGGCATCTGCGGGAGCCTTCACCTGTAAGGCGGCAGCCAAAGCGGAAGAGGCAGGGAGGGGTGAAGCAGCGTTAAATTTGAAATTGTTGGCCAGATATAAAAAGTCTTGCCACAGAGAAGAAAAAAGCTGGGGTTGCGTAGACTTTTCGCTGAGTATCTATGATGTTATCCATGTGTTCCGTGGCTCCGGGAAGAAACACTGTTTCCAACAAAAGCTATTATAGAGGAGCGGCGAAAATGAGGCAATAGCGGCCTAAAGCAGGGGATGTTTTAACAAGGCGCTTCAGGCCAGCGACCAGGATACCGCCCCCCCGTTCTATGTCCTGAGTCTGCCGTGAAAAGAGACCAACCAGAAGAATGCTCCGAGAGACGGTTTCCCTTGGAGGGTGGATTCTCCACCAAACGCGTTTGCTCAAAGCAGACTCAAGTGCTACAATCCATCAACAATTGCCACCATTCGCGCTTCCCTCCATGAGCCACGAAGGATAGAAGGCACGAAAAAATAAAAAAGTTTTCGTCACCCTCAAGTTTTCATGGCAAAGGGTCGGATGTTGCGATCTGCATAGTTACAAACTTTTTTTGATACAACGAATGAAGGTGCGCAGCGGCCCGGATGTCCTGCGCCCAAGGGGGAAAGACCGGTGAAAGTCCGGCGCTGACCCGCAACGGTAATCTGACGTGATCAGAAAGCCCGACCTCCCGCCTTCGTTCAGCATGAAACGCCCCTCGCGGTCTTGGGGGTGACATGCGTGATCAAACCTGATCACCCGTTGCCCCGCCCTTGTTGGCGGGGCTTTATTTTTCCATCATCAACGTTTCGCAAAGGAGTCTTTTCATGGAACTCGAACAGCTCATTCAAATTCCCCAACTGGATGCAACAGCCATGGCCCAGGCCCGGGCTCGCCAGGATCAACTTACCAAACCCCAGGGCAGTTTGGGGCGACTGGAAGAACTTTCGGTGCAGATTGCAGGCATCACTGGCAACCCACGACCCAGCCTGCAGGATAAGGTCATCCTCACCATGGCTGGCGATCATGGCGTGGTGGCCCAGGGCGTTAGCGCCTTTCCGCAAGAGGTGACGCCGCAAATGGTAGCTAATTTTCTTCATGGTGGCGCTGCCATCAATGTATTGGCGCGGCAGGTCGGCGCTCGCGTGGTGGTCGTCGACATGGGAGTGGCTGTCGATATGAGCGGATTCGAGGGGTTGATCATCAAAAAGGTGGGATTTGGCACCAATGATTTTACCCAAGGACCAGCTATGACGCCTGAGCAGACGGTGCAAGCTATCCTGGCCGGGGCCGAAGTGGTTACCGCAGAGCTTGAACGTGGACTGGATATTTTAGGCACAGGCGAAATGGGCATTGGCAACACCACCCCCGCCACAGCCATCGCCGCTGTCTTGACAGGCAAAGACCCCGGTGAGATCACAGGCCCGGGCACAGGTCTGGATGCAGAAGGCGTCCGGCGCAAGGCGGAGGTGATCCGCCGCGGCATCGCTCTCAACCAGCCCCGCACTGAAGACGCCCTGGATGTGCTGAGTAAGGTGGGCGGATTCGAGATTGCGGGTTTGGTTGGGGCCATGCTGGCCGCGGCCCACTACCGGCGGCCCGTGGTGGTGGATGGTTTCATCTCCACAGCGGCAGCCATGATCGCACAAGCCCTGGCCCCTGATTTGCATCCCTATCTCATTGCGGCCCACCGCTCGCAAGAGCAAGGCCATGATGCGATGCTGGCATGGTTGGAGCTGGAGCCTTTGCTGGATCTGAGATTGCGGTTGGGCGAGGGCACGGGCGCAGCCCTGGCCATGGGGCTGGCTGACGCCGCCTGCAAGGTGTTGAATGAGATGGCGACATTCGCCGAAGCCGCTGTGGCCGGAAAGCAATGAGGTCCGTAAGGCAATCAGCCCCCCAGCGACGATGCACATCCCAAAACCCAGGCGCAGAGGTCGAAAAAGGCAAAAAAACAGGGAGGTAGAGCCTTTTTCTCCACGTCGATGATAGGGATGTGAATAGTTGCGTTTCAATAAAATTCGTAACGACTCAGGTAGCATGCTTGACCATGATTGATGTCATGAAATACGTGTTTCTGACCGCCTAGTCGTAAAACGTAAAACGTCAAGCGTGGGATTTTGTATTGCGACGCCCGCGTCGCGTGAGTTTATTGACGTTTGACGCAGGACGTTTGACGACATGCCGCAAAAGGCGACGCTCCCGTGGCAGCGTACATGGCAGAGACCTTAGTAGTTACTAAAATTCAGTAGATCACGATTTGCCATGATGCGCAGAGCCGGATCCGTGATCCGGCGGTAATTCGAGCATCAAACCCGCCGGATTCGCAATCCGGCGGGACACATACTCTCGCAATCGTGATCTACTGAAATTAAAGATCGCCCGGAAGAGTCCATCTTAACCGGGCGTTCTTTGTGTGATGGCGATGATGAAGACCATCAGGAGTCATGGGGCTGATCGACATCCACAGGTAATTCGACAGCGATGGGTTTTGGATTGCCTTTTAAAAAGGTGATGTTCGCTTTTTTCAACGCCTCGTGAACCGGATCATCCGCGGGCATTTCCGCATCGATGATGATGAGATCGCCTGTGCCAAATTCGCCTTGAAGCAACCGTTTGCTAAGAGGACTTTCGATCTCCCGTTGCAGCACTCGGCGCAGCGGACGAGCGCCATACTCGGGATCGTAGCCTTTGGCCGCCAAGACGCGCCGGGCGTTGGCGGTTAGTTCCAACATCAGACCTTGCTCCGCCACTCGTTGGGCGATGTCGGCGATCTGCAAATCGACGATCTGCGACATTTGTTGGCGAGAAAGCACATGGAATGGAATGATTTCATCCACGCGGTTGAGAAATTCAGGCCGAAAGGTTTGTTTCAGATCTTTCTGGATGTCGTGGAGTAGTTGGGTTTCGTCCATGCCCGCTTGACTTTGGAAGCCAATGCGCCGGGTGGCGGTAACGCGACGAGACCCTACGTTTGTCGTCATGATGATGACGGTGTTGCGAAAGTCCACCGTGCGCCCGTGCCCATCGGTGAGCCGGCCATCTTCCAAAATTTGCAACAGTGTGTTCCACACTTCTGGATGCGATTTTTCGATCTCATCGAAGAGGATGACTTGATATGGGCGTCGTCTCACCGCCTCGGTCAACTGTCCTCCTTCATCGTAGCCAACATAGCCTGGAGGTGAACCCATGAGCCGACTGGCGGTGTGGGATTCTTTGTATTCACTCATGTCGATGCGTAGCAGGGCATCGGCATCATCGAAGAGAAATTCGGCCAGAGCTTTTGCAAGTTCAGTTTTGCCCACCCCGGTGGGGCCCAGAAAGATGAAGGAGCCGATGGGGCGATGGGGGTCTTTGAGTCCCGCGCGAGAACGTCGAATTGCATCCGCAATGGCAACAATGGCTTCATCCTGCCCAACGATGCGTTGGTGCAAATAGTCCTCCATCCGCAGCAACTTTTCGCTTTCGGCTTCGAGCATCTGACTCACCGGAATGCCGGTCCAGGCGTGAACGATGTTGGCGATGGCTTCATCGTCCACGACATTGCTGAGCCCTGCTTGCGATTGCCATGCCTGATAGCGTTGGCTGTACTCCTGTTCGCGCCGGATGAGTTCGGTTTTGAGCTCGGCCCCGCGGGCGTAATCTCTTTCGGCCCAGGCGGCCTCCTCTTCGCGCCTCAGGTCCGCAAGCTCCCGTTTGGCCTTTTTTAGTTCCGGAGGTTCGGACCGCAAGGCCACTTGCATTTTGGCTCCTGCTTCGTCGATGAGATCGATGGCTTTATCGGGCAGGCGGCGATCGCTAACATAACGATGGGCCAGACGCACAGCTGCGCGAAGCGCATCATCGGTATAGACAACCTGGTGGTGCGCCTCGTAGCGGTGTTTCAGTCCTTGCAAAATATCCACTGCTTCCTCCACCGTGGGTTCATCGACCCAGATGGGGGCAAAACGGCGTTCCAGGGCTGCATCGCGCTCGATATGCTGACGGAATTCATCAGGCGTCGTGGCGCCAATGACGCGCAGTTCTCCGCGGGCCAGCGCCGGTTTCATCATATTGCTGGCATCCATGGCGCCCGTGGCTGCGCCCGCGCCAACGACTGTATGCAGCTCGTCGATGAAGAGGATGATCTCCCCCTGGGATTCGCGCACCTCATCCATGACCGTTTTTAAGCGTTCTTCGAACTCGCCGCGAAAGCGGGTGCCTGCGATGAGCGCGCCCAGATCCAATGCCATGATCCGCACATTGCTGAGGGGATCAGGCACGTCGTCGGCCACGATGCGCTGCGCCAATCCTTCGACGATGGCGGTTTTTCCCACCCCGGCTTCGCCAATGAGCACCGGGTTGTTCTTAGTGCGACGACTGAGAATTTGGATCACCCGCATGATCTCAGCCTCTCGCCCGATAACCGGATCGAGCTTGTCCTCTCGAGCCAGAAGCGTGAGATCGCGGGCGTATTTTTCAATGGTGTTGAACCTTTTCTCAGCATGAGGATCGGTGATTTTCTTACCTTGCCGCAGTTCTTCTATCTGTCGTTTGACGGCGTCGAGGGTGACATTGTATTTCTTCAACAAATTGGCGCTAGGGGTGTTTCGTTCCCGCAGAATGGCCATAAAAAGATGCTCGGTAGAGATGTATTCATCGCCCAGGCGGGCCGATTCTTCGACAGCGATCTGGTTCAACCTGTGCAGGCGGGGCGTGATATAGATTTGTCCGGGCGCGGCGGTTCCTATCTGAGGTAGACCTGTTTTCGGGGCCTGCTCCAGAAGATGCTCAAGATCCGCGCGCATCGCCTCCACCGGAGCGCCAATGGTCTCCAAAATGTGGTGAACCATGCCCTCTGGCTGTTCCAGCAAGGCCAAAAACAGGTGTTCTGTATCGGCCTGGCTGTGTTGATAGCGATGGAGGATTTCGTAGGCGCGCATCAGTGCGTTTTGTGCGCGTTCAGTATATCGATCGAATTGCATCATAGGTCGTTTTGGGTTTTCCCACGCCCGCGGTCAGGGGGTGGCTGTGGGGGTGATGGTCGGGGTAGCTGTGGGCGTGGCTGTGGGCGTGGCTGTGGGCGTGGGAGTTTCAGGAATTGGAGTCGGTGTGTCGGTGGCGAGAGGAAGGGGGGTTTCGGTGGGTAAGGGCGTGGAAGTGGACGTGGCGGTAGGGGTGCTGGTGGGAGTAGGCGTGGCTGTGGGGGTGGGAGTTTCGGTAGGCGTTGGAGTGGGTGTGACGGTATTCGTTGCCGTGGGCGTTGGGGTCGCTGTCGCCGTTGGCGTGGCTGTGGGGGAGGATGTGGGTGTGGGGGTGGAGGATGGAGTGGCTGTGGGCGCCACAGTGGGAGCAGTTGTTGGCGTTGAGAATAGCGTTGGCGTAGGAGGCGGCTCTGTCGCCAGAGGTGTCAATGTCACCACGCCCAGGTTGGGAGTAGGCGTGGTGGCCATTGGCGCGGGACCGCGCATGCGCAACACCAGGGTCATGAGGATGAGTCCGGTTCCGAACACGACCAGGGCCACAACCAGAGTAATGAAAATGGGGGGGTAATCGGAGAGGCGGTGTTTCAAGAGTGTGGTTCCGTAATTTTGAATCGGAGATGATTTGGAGTTGTCTGATGCAATCGAAATTCAGTAGATCACGATTGCGAAAGTATGTGTCCAGCCCGATTCGCAATCCGGCGGGTTTGACGCTCGAATCACCGCCGGATCACGGATCTGGCGCTGCGCATCATGACAAATCGTGATCTAATGAAATTGATTGCAGAACCATCCAAGCCGGTGATTATGTTTAGATGCCGAAAAATAGATTTTCGTTTCAGCCCACCAATGACGAACCAGGTGGTAAAAGCCGACCTGAATGTCTGTGAACATTTTAGCCGACGCCGGCTATGCTGCATACCACAGCATGTATGGGATCAATACCTCAGCACAGCTCCGATATGGGCGTTATGCGCGGTGAGGGGATTCTCAGGAGGCAGGACAATTACTTGCGCCCCCTGGCTAATGGCCCGGCGGGCGATATTGTTGATGGCATCGACCATGGGACGCATTTTAGCTCCACAAAGCGGGCAGGTCTCGGTTTGGGTCGTGGTAAGGTAGTTGCAATGGGTACAACGTCGCACTTTGTTTTCAGGAAGCGCGTAACCTTCGGTGATGAAAAGCTGATGAATGCCGCCTTTCTGCAAGGCTTCCAGGGTTGATTCTAGGCCCAGAGCCGCACCGCCTTTGTTGGCCAACACGACCATTTCTTCCGCCTGGCTATTGACAAGCCGGTGATGCGCTTCTTTGGCCAGCGCTTCGGTACGTTCTCGCACTTCTTGCAACGAAGCATCAAGTTCGAGCGGAATAGAGCCAATGACAAGTTTGTTCAGATGTGCGGGCAGCATATTCTGAAACTGACTGACTGTGCCATGAGCTCCTGCCAGAATCAATTGTCGCCAACCATATTGACGAGTGAATGACTCTGTGAGTTCCACAAAGGATTTGAGGTTGCTACGCGCGGCTTCGTCCTCGTGTCGCTGGTACCGAGACGCCGACCAGCCTCCCTGTTTATGCCGTTTGACATCGGCGCCCATTGCCCCCACCACTTCTTCCAACGCTCCTAAATGAAAGGAGTAGAAACGAGCGCCTTGTTTATCGACAGCCACAACGCCAAGATGCCCGTAGATGTTTAGCAACTCCACCAGCTTGCGTACCAGAGGGCGACGAGAAACCATAACAGCATCTGCGACGGGCACGCCCAATGGATACACGCGCCAGAAATTACGCTTTTGGCAAGAGAACATGACAAGCCCGCGGGCCTGACGGTCATATTCAAACTCGATAAATCGTTCGATCCGAGCCTTGTCAGAAGAATCGGCGTGAGTTGCGCGATCGAGTAAATTCCGTAATGCAAGTTTATAAGCCTCGATGGTCGTTGTGCGAGGATCCACATTGAGGTAAAGACTAAGAACAGGATTCTCTGCACCATCAAACGCCACAAGTTCTTGTAGATCAGCTTCACGGATCATAAAAATCCTCCTGTTTGCTTGAGCGGCCTCGGAAAAGAAGCCAATTGAAATAGGCGCTTACCGAAGAAAAAGGCGACACCCCAGGACGCGTCAGGTCTTTGCGGGTAGTCGCCAGATTCAGGCAAGGGAACGAGGATCAGTTTGCATAAGCATTGCGGAGAAATTGTCGATTGTCAAATAAACCCATCTATCCCCAGCTTAGCAGGTATGTTTTCTCTTGTCAAGCGTTTTTCAGTTTCGGTGGCAATTCCAAATTTAGGGAAAACCGGCCAGAAAGCGTTTATCTGAG
>CAZYSY010000066.1:0-4417 GCA_964650295.1 uncultured Caldilineales bacterium
GTCGCTGCCCCCGCGGCGGGGCGCCAGGGCGTCGAACTCCTCCAGAAAGACCACCGCAGGCGCATGTTCCCGCGCGTCCTGGTAGAGTGCCGAAATGAGCCGAGGGGATTCGCCAAACCACTTGGAGAGGAGGTCGCTGGCCTTGACGCTGTAGAAGGTGGCGTCCAGCTCGTTGGATGCGGCTGCAGCCAGCATGGTCTTGCCGGTGCCGGGCGGGCCATAGAACAGGATCTTGTTGATGGGCTTGCGCTCCACGCCCTGCGGACGTTTCACCAGGGCGAAAGCATAGGCAGCCTGGATTGCAGCCTTGGTCTCGGTGAGATCGCCGATATCGTCCCAGGTGGTGCTGGAACGCATACGCAGAGATTCTATCTGGGACGAAAAATCCTCTCCTCCGCCCGAAGGCTCCGCCTGGGGCGTATTTTGCTGCTCCAGGCGGTTGGCCATTTCGGCGTAGGTCTGCGCCAGCTTCAGTTGCTCGATCTTGCCCGACTTAGAAGACGCATACTGAGCAATTTGTTTCTGCAGTGAGGCACATTGACGATAGCGACGCGCTGATTCCAAATTGCGCTCCTCTTTGCGTAGTTTTCGTGCCTCCTTCAATAATCGGTTAAGTTGGGCCCGCATTGGGCCGCTGAGATCGGGTGCCGGAGCCATGTCTCACCTACGAAGCGTAATTTGCGTCTGCATCTTCCAAATCGAGGGCCTCCATCTCTGCGCTCATATCGTCAATCGCTTTGGCCGCTTCGATCTGCTGCATGATGGCATCCAGCTCGGGGTCTCCTGTTCCGCCGTTGTTCAGCTCGTCGGCATTGCGGAAGGACTCTAGCACACTGTCGATCTTTCCTTCTACAATGGAGCCCTCGGCCAGCGTGCCATCCAGCCAGGCGCTCAGGGCGGTCGAGTCAGTCTCTGCGATCAACTTGGCAAAGGGGCTTTCCTTGCCAACCATTTGGCCTTTTTCCATTTGCAGCAGGGTCATGTTTACCAACTGCAACATTTTGCCCAAGCGGCGGATATTGCCCTGCTGCTCTTTGATGCGATGCTCGATATCGCGAATTTTGCGAGCATGCACCTGCATCACAGCCTTTGAGTTAGAACGTTTGGCTGCTGCAAAAAGTTGCTCCTTTTCTTTTTCCAACTTTTCCAGGTTTTTGAGCACCTTGCGTTCTTCCAGTTCCAGCTTGGCGCGCTCCTGGCTGAGTTCATCTTTACTTAAATCTTTGAGGCCTTTGCGGCCACGTCCAAAAAGTCCCATTTTTCTCTCCTTGATGGGTAGGTGGGTTGATGATGTGAGAAGTGTGTCGTTTATCTGGCGTATTCTCTGTGCCCAATAGGGGGCAAATAGTTACTACTCGTTTACATAGATAACGGGGCCGGCTGTTTTGTGAGTAGTCTGTCGATATCTGGATTGCTTAGATAGGTCGTTGAAAACTTGTAAGACCTGTTCTGGCGTTACGCCCAGGGCATCAACAACTTCCTGTTTTGCAACACTGGTGCGGAACTCAGTAGTGAGCATTTTTTCTATCCATTTTCTGATACGTAAAAGCTCTTCTGCCTCATCTGCCAGGCGCAGCAGATGCCTGAATCCGTGCAGGCGCTCATCCGCTTCGTTGTAATAAATGCGATTGGTCTCTAAATCGACCAGAAGAGGAGCCAATAAGCGGTGTTGATAGCTGCGGCCGGATGTGTTGGTGTTGATTAAACGGATGCTTTTTTCATCCCAGCCCGCTGTGGCAGCTAGGGCAACCACGTAAAAAGCATCATGCTCGATGGCTTCGCGTTCACACATATCAAGCCGTAGCATGAGTTCTTTTCGTGATGCTGGCTGTGTAATGGCTTTGTCTGCGGCATAGGACTGGATATCGGAGATTGCCATTGCGCCGATGATGAGGCCCTGTCTGGGGCGATTGCGCCCTAAATCGCCATGCTTGATGATGAAACGGGCGCTTTCATTGACCGGTGTTACTGCCAGCACTGAGCGATCTAAAAAGGCTACAGACATCGCCTGTAATAGAAGATTACTTTCATCGCTGGTTTCATAAAAGGTAGACCAGTCATCAATTCGGAGGGTCTCATTGGTGATGGGGTGCTGCAAAACACCAATATCGGTGATACGTTTTTCGAAGCGGGCGATAAAGTTTTTTTCTCTTTGTCTGGCTTCGATGGCAGTAATGATACGATCTACCTTACCGGCCTTCATATCTGCCTTGGCTTTTGCCAGTCGCTCATCCGAGGTAGGTTGATGGAGTCGACAGTGGCGCTGCTCTTGCCCCCAGCAAGTGGCACAAAGGGGATCATCGCAATTAGGGTGTTGGCAAAAGCCGCCAGCCAACTCCAGCGATGGAATGTTGGCGCCGCACAGGCCGCAGATGAGCTTCCCGGCAGATGCAGCGCGGGCACCTTTGCCATAAATCTGCTCTTCAATGTAGCGATCCAGGTCGACGCGTCGGATGCGATAGACGCGTCCCACCCGGAAGGAGGGTAGCTTCCCGCTGGTGACCAGGCGATAGACTGTTTTGTATTCTACGTCCATCTCCTCGGCGACATCATGGATAGTAAGGTAAGTAGTCATAGTTCATACTCTTGTTTGGCGAGAGGGGTGATTTAATTATTAGCTGATGTTACGCAAGCTGATGGCGTTGCTGCTTGGAATTGTCGTTATTTTCTACAACTTTCTATCACGTTGATTTCTCTTTTCTGTGGCTGTCCAGAATAAGAGGTTAAAGTGATAGCTGCGTAACATGAGGTATTAGGTGCAACAGCGTTATATTGGGCAGACAAATAACAGTATGGAAGTGTTAAGTTGGCGAGGACTGTCTTATCTGCATTAGTTGGCTACGAGGCCTTCGTGCTGTTCACCTGTGGATTGCTGATTGGTTGATTCTTCAAGGAATTCTGTTTCTTCTGCTGCGGCAACTACAGCTTCTGCGGCTTTGGCGTTTTCGATTTGCTGCATAATGCCAAGAATTTCTTCATCATCCTGGAAGGTTGCTTCATCCTGTTCACGGCCTGTGGCAAAGCCCTCGATCAATTCGGTCAACTTTTCACCTTGCACTGAGTCTTCAGCCAGTTGGTTTTCGATTTCGGCTTGTAATTCGCCTGAATCGGTGTTGCGGATGATGTCGATGACTGTACTGTTGCCTGTGGCCAGTTGGCCCATCTCTTTTTGGGCAATGAGGCGATCCAGGATGTGAATGTGCTTGCCAATGGGGGCGAGGGTTTCGCTGAGCCCTTTTACGCGTTGATCGATGTTACGAATTTTCCCAGCCAGTGCCAATTGTGTCGGCTTCGAGTCTGTCTTCAGTGCTTGTTCGAAGAGCCTGCTTTTTTCTTCTTCTAGTCTGGCAACTTCCTTTAGGATTTTTTTCTCGTTGGTCTCCAACAGGCGTTTTTCCTTGAGAAGTTCATCCCAGGAGAGATCGGCCAGCGTGCGCTTGGGTTTGAAGATGCGGAGAATGCCAGCTATGAAGGTTTGAATTGCTTCGGAGAGGGAAGTCATGGTGACTATTCCTTAAGGGTGTGATTCTGTAGATGCTTGGTTTAGCTTGGTTTCTTTGCTCGTCATTATAGCATAGTTATTCCGTGCTGTCAAGTGATTTTCGGTGTACAATAGATTCTTTTTACTTTTATTTCCTCCTTTTTTGATGGTGCTTGTGTCGAAATGTGGCATTGTGATCATTGCGCCAGCCTTGTATGCTTATGTAAGGTTCTTGGTTGTGCCTGAGTTCCATGTAATGGGAATGGCACAAGTTAATGCTGCAATGTGTTTGGCAGTCATAGTTCATTCCATTAAGAAAATGTATGGGCAGATTCAAAGGATTAGTAGATATTGGGTACTGGAGATTATAGATTCAGTATTGGGGATTAAAAGTTGAGTCGTGGAGCGGGGTATGGACAAGAATTTAACCTCAGGAAGAACGAACAACGCGGAATCCGATGAGATCGCCCTGATAATTTGCATCAGAAAAGAGACGATTGGCGGAACGAATGTGTTTTGAGTTATTTATCCAAGAGCCACCACGTAAAACACGACGTTGCCCTGATTTGGGGCCAGTGGGATTATGTGTAGACGGCTTGATGTAATAACCTTTATTATACCAATCCCACACCCACTCCCACACATTACCCGCCATGTCCAGAACTCCATATGGACTGGCGCCGGCCGGATAATGACCAACGGGCGTTGTGGTCTTGATATTCATGTTGTAATTGCAACGTGTCTCATCAGGCGGTTCATTGCCCCAGGGATAGAGGCGGGCATCTGTGCCACGGCCCGCCTTCTCCCATTCCGCTTCGGTGGGCAGCCGCCAGGTTTGTCCTGTTATTTCACTGAGCCATTGGCAGTAGGCTACGGCATCGTGCCATGAGACGTTGACAACCGGATGATTTTTTAGTGCGGTGGGAATTTTACCGT
>CAZYSY010000067.1:0-9982 GCA_964650295.1 uncultured Caldilineales bacterium
TACTCAAATTCATATCATCAACTACTTGACCGCCAAGGGAAAGAGGCTGTTCAGAAAACCTTGGCTCAGAGCGCCGAGTGGACTGCACCGTCGAGAAGTAGTCAATCAGGCGTGCAGAAATCATCAAGCGGGGATGCCGGATAGATGTTATGCTTGTAGCAAGACTTACTCGACGAGGTGGTTCATGTCTGTTCCGGCCAAATTTCAATTCGTAACCAAAGTGGCGGCTATCGCTGCGACGCTGCTGTTCCTGCCGCTGAGTGCAGGATTCGTCCTACACGCGTGGTTGCTGTCGCCGGTAGTGTCCTGGTTCGTCCTGCCGCCGATGTTTGTAATCACCTCGATGGGCCAGGTTCCGTGGACGTTGTGTCTGGTGTTGCTGATGGGGATGCTGGCCATCATTGCCGCGTGGCGGCATGTGAAACAACGTTGGCTGCGGGCGCTTTTATTTGCTGGATTGTTGTCGATGGCTGCTTTTCCCTTCCTGTATCGATATCAGCCTGCGGTGACGGCGGCGCCGGGGCATCAGTTGCTTTTGGTCACCGGGCCCGATTCCTTTTGCGATCACGTGCGGCGTCAATCTGAGACCTTTTGGGAGATCCGACGCTGTGAGTATGAGATTATCGGTTGGGATGAGGATGAACGGTTGTTTTACAAGGCGAGATGCGATGGCGATTCTGAGCAGCTTTGGGCCTATCAACCTGACGCCCGCACAGGGCCAGAGCCTGCTGCGGCGATTCCCGATACGCTCTATCCTATTGTCTCGCTGCCCGAGGCTATCGATTACGTGCAGGCCGATGTGTATCCTCCTTCGGCGGAGGAATCGGTGCGCAGGCTTTCTTTCCCGCCTCCCTGGAGCGTCTCTCCCACGGGGCATTGGGTGGCCGCGGTGGCCCGTCACGTGTATGGTCCCGAAGATGTGATTGTCGTTTCAACCTCTGAACGCCAGACGCAGCGTCGTTGAAAAAGCGTTGGAGAGACGTTTTGAAATCGTCAAGCGGAATTTCGTGTTCGGTGATATGCTTGAAACCACTGGGCGATGGGCGGTTGCCCGCAACAAGAGACTGCGACCGCCCCTCGCTCAAGTCCATGCGTGTGTGGACGGGACGATGCTAAGCGTGTTGATGCCAGATCGATGAAGATTCCATGAGGTTGCGGAATGAAATCGGGTAGTGGTTATTTTTGACTGATGTTTTCATTCCGTTTCGTTGCCATAGCACGATCTCAATGCATTTGACGATAGACGATAGACGATGGACGATGGACGATGGACGATGGAGGACGAAAATCGCTGATTTGATGGCGTGAACCGTCCGTCGTCCCTGGTCCATCGTCCCTGAGTGTGAATAGGAGCCATTCGCTCCCGATGGCGTCCGTCAAATTCGGACCACTACCTGAAATCGAATTCGCTTGCTGGTTGCTGTGGCAATAGCACAACCGTACAATATAGGGCGATAAGCTGCTTCTATTTCGGTTGTCTGGCTGTCCATATCACTGAAAAAGTGGCTCCCTTGTAAAACTTGTGGCGCACGGCGTCAGATAATTAGAGCCTTTAGTAGTTAATGGTATGAACTTAAAATTAGCCTTGTAGACGATTACAACTCATCAGACGAAGAGTGACGAAAAGACGAAGGTGGACGAAGTGAACCATCGTCTATATTCGTCAATCTTCGTCCATGTTCGTCTGAATGCGCAGGCGCTTTTTCCAAATTTCAAATGCGCATCTACTTAACAACGAGATTTTAGCCCACAGAACAAAAAATAATCTCACGCAAAGTCGCTAAGTGCGCCACGAAAGACTTTGTTTCTTTTTTCTTTGCGGCTTGGCGTCTTAGTATGAGATGCCTTCTTGGTTTTGCCTTGTCCTGATTAGGAGCTCATCATGGAAAACACTCTTCTGAATACCGCATGACGCTATTTCTCAACAGATTCTTGATTCGACTCATTAGGGTTGAGAATGAATTGGATGTCAACTCCAGGAGGGAACGAATATTGTTGTGGTCCTGATCATCTTCTGTGAAATCAATCCGTTCTGCCTTTACCCATTTTTATTCCAACAAGAGGTACATTATGCCGCGCTCGAAACATTATATCACCTTTCTTTTTTTAGGTTTTGCACTGACAGCAATGTTAGCAGCGTTTTACCCGATGCGTCCTGTCCAGGCTCGAAATAATCTTTCTCCAGAGTTTTCGCCTCCTAATCCCTTACGCACCATCACTGTGGTGGGAAAAGGCAGTGTATTCATGCAGCCCGATGTTGCCCACACCTTGATCGGAGTTCAGGTTAATGATCCAGATATCAAGATTGCTAGTGAGAAAGCTCAAGAGACCATAATTGCTGTGAAGGAAGCCTTGATCGAACAAGGTGTAAAGGAAAAAGACATTCAGACAGCGGATTACAGCATCCATATGCAGATGGATGATAAAATTCATGCCATGACGCGGGCCAAAGGCGAGACGCCTCGATCACCGAGCAGCTACTACGTGCGCACCGCGCTTTCGGTCACGATTAGAGATGTGGGGCGAGTTGGCGATGTAATGGCAGCAGCAATCGAGGCGGGAGCAAATGACATTTACGGGATTTCATTTAGTGCTGAAAATCCTGATGAAGTGATGGCTGATGCCCGCAAGTTAGCCGTGGCTGACGCTCGCGCCCGGGCCGAAGAGTTGGCAGCATTGCATGGTGTGATTGTGGGCGAGGTCATTAGCATCAGTGAGGTTATCGGTGAGGGTATGCCGATGATCGTAGAAAAGGCGATGGGCTATGGTGGAGGTGGTGGCGGTTTTGCGCCTGGGCGATTACAGGTTTCAGCTCAATTGCAGGTGGTCTACGCCATTCAGCCACAACCTGATTTATCGATGGAGGAGCCAGTTTCATCACCAACGATGGCGGTTTCCACAGCATCGCCAACAGAGGCCGAGTCTGTGGAAATGATGTTGGAATCTGGCATGGGATTCGACGCCCCAGGAATCATCAGGCCTATCACTATTGTTGGCGATGAGCCAGAACGCTTGCGCCGTTTCGTCTCCCTCTGGTTTGCTTCTGACTTGATGTCGTTCATGCCTGACGAAATGAATTCCCAGCTGATTTTAGGACGCTTGCCCGAAGATATTCCTCTACCCGCAGATGTTTTCGATGGATTCGAGGTGTTGGGCGTTTTGAATCAGGGCGCCAATTTAGGTTTAAGTATGTTATTGGAAGTACAGGGGGATGCCGAGATGGCTCTGGCCACGCTGGAGCAACGCTTGCGAACTGCGGGCTTGCGAGAACCCCCCAATGTCTTAGGAGCACTGGGAGGTTTCGGGGTTGACGCCGCCTCCATACCCGCCCTTTATTGCAACGATAAGGATGGTAGTTGGCTTATAGTGACCGCCAATGATCTGAGCGAAGGAGGCGCTCTACTCCAGGTAGATGTCAACCCTTCTGATGAAATGACGATGTCAACTTCACCATGCGATATGCTGGAGGAAGGAGGAATATCTCAAGGGGCGTTGTTGATACCACCGCTGGAAGCGCCAGAAGGAACACGCGTCATGGCCGATAGTGCTGGTGGTGGGCCAAACAGCTTTTATCAATCTGCCATCATCCGCACGTCGTTGCGCCTCGGTGATCTAGATAGTCAATATCAACAGCAGTTGCAGGAAGCAGGCTGGGAGCTGATGGGCTCCGACAGAACCGAGGCTATTGCCTGGAGCGAATGGCAATTGAACGATAAAGAAGGCAATCCCAGGATTGGGTCATTGCTCATCACCAAACGTTTTACCAACGAAAATCACTATATGATGTTGTTGCGTGTGGAACAAGCGCCCAAAAAGAAAGAGAGGCCATGAACGTCATTCCAATCGGAATGTTGTATAATGTTTCCATAGCTCTCCATATTTAAGTGGTTAATGGTATGAATTTGAAATGAACCTTGCAGATGATTACAACTCATCAGAGGAAGCTGGATAAATCAACCATCGTCACTATTCGTCAATCATCGTCTATGTTTGTCAATATGCACAGGCGCTTTTCCTCAAGTTTCAAATGCGCATCGACTTAGCTTATGAATAACATCGACTCCAGCTGTCCAGCTATTCTCGCCGATCGCTTCAAAACTTTATATTATGATCAAGATCAGGATGCGGTTATCCTATTGAATCGGGCCAAATATCCGCATCAGGTCGAATATGTCACATGCCGGACGGTTGAAGATGTTGCCCGAGCCATTGAAACAATGATTGTGCAGGGTGGTCCCCCCCTTGCCTATGCTGCAGGTTTGGGGCTGGCGCTGGCAAAGCCCGCTAAAGCGGCCTACCAAGCCGCTTCAAAGCGGCTGTTGTCCACCCGTCCTACGGCCGACGATCTGCATCACATCGTGCCGGCTGCTTTGAAGCGAGCGCTGCAGGCTTTGCAAGTGGGAGCGGATCCAAAACAGGCCATTTTGGCCACTGTGAACAGTGAGATCGAACGAGGAAATCGAGTAAGTCAGATGTGCGGCGCGCGGGCAGCCAGCTTGTTGCAGGATGGCGACCGGGTGCTCACGCATTGCATTGCTGGGGCAGCGCTGTGCTGGATGTTATGGACAGCCAAGCAGCAGGGGAAGACCATCCACCTCATCGCCACTGAAACCCGTCCATATTTGCAAGGGGCCCGACTGACCGCACAGTGTGCAAAAGAGCTGGACGTGGATGTCACAATCATCACAGATGGGATGCCCGCGCACCTCATGAGTCAACAAATGATTGACAAATTCATCTGCGCAGCTGATCGCATCACACTGGATGGGCACATCACCAACAAGGTGGGCACCTTCCAGATCGCCATCGCCGCGCACTATCACGGCATTCCTTTCTACGTCCTGGGCTACGATGGGCCAGACCCGAACACTGCGAGTGCAAAAGAAATCGAGATTGAATGGCGTGATGGGGAGGAGGTGCTACATTGTGCGGGGCAACGCATTGCGGTTGAGGGAGCACAGGCGCTTTATCCTGCCTTTGACATCACTCCGCCACATCTCATTGCGGGCATCGTCACAGATCGCGGCATTTTTCCTCCCCACCTGATCAGCCGTCACTTTTCTGGATAGTGGTAATTTTTGACTGATGTTTGCATTCCACTTCAATAGGTGATAATTTGAATTAACAATAAACCTTGGAGACGATTACAATCTATCAGACGAAGGTGAACGAAATAAACCATCGTCCATATTCGTCAACCTTCGTCTATGTTCGTCAAAATACGCAGCGCTTTTCTTAAGTTTCAAGTGTGCGTCTACTCCAGAGAATGATCAGCTCGCACTTTGGGATTTTGGAACTAAGGAACTATTTACAAACGGGTGATAGAAAAAGCGCGGCCCAAAAGCCGCGCCTGGAATGGAGGGAGATGATGGAATCAAGCAATGGTAATACCGTTGTCCAAATACACATCCTGAATGGCGTGTAGTAGTTTGACGCCGTCCTCCATAGGCTTCTGGAAAGCTTTACGGCCAGAAATCAGGCCCATGCCGCCAGCGCGTTTATTGATAACTGCAGTACGCACTGCTTGCGCCAGATCGTTCTCGCCCGAAGCGCCTCCCGAATTAATGAGCCCAATGCGGCCCATGTAGCAGTTGGCCACCTGCCACCGCACCAAATCGATGGGATGATCCGAGGTCAGTTGGCTATACACCAGAGGATGGGTGCGTCCAAAACCGATAGCCGTGTAGCCGCCGTTGTTGGTAGCTTGTTTTTGTTTGATGATGTCGGCCTCAATGGTGGCGGCCAAATGATTGGCCTGACCAGTGAGGTCTGCCGAGGTGTGATAGTCGACGCCATTCTTCTTAAATGCGTTGTTGCGCAGATAGGCCCACAATACAGTGACCATACCCAGCTCATGTGCGCGAGCAAAAGCCTCGCTGACTTCCACAATTTGCCGCCGCGACTCATCAGAGCCGAAGTAGATGGTTGCGCCTACAGCCACTGCACCCATCTCAAAAGCTTGCTCCACCGCAGCAAACATGGTCTGGTCATATTTGGAGGGATAAGTAAGTAGCTCATTGTGATTGATTTTGACCAGGAAAGGGATTTTATGAGCATATTTGCGAGCCACGGCGCCCAGCACCCCCAAGGTGGACGCCACGGCGTTGCATCCGCCTTCAATGGCCAGCTCTACAATTTTCTCTGGATCAAAATAGATGGGATTTGGAGCGAACGAGGCTGCGCCAGAATGTTCCACGCCTTGATCTACTGGCAAAATGGAGACATAGCCGGTACCCGCCAGACGGCCATGATCCAGAATGGTTTGCATGTTGCGTAAGACCGTGGGGGGGCGATCCATGGGAGCCATCAGCCGATCGACGTAATCAGCGCCCGGTAAGTGGATCATTTCTTTGGGAATGCCTGTGCAGGTGTGAGTCAGCAAACTTTCCGCCTCATCGCCTAACAGATTAATAATCATTTCATTAGCCATTTTACACGACTCCTTATTTTGGTCGAATTAACTTTGAATTTAAGCTCGATGAGAAACCATCGCACATTGATAATTTAGTGTATCATCAGGAACTAAAAATGAACAATTTTGAAGCATTTTCCCAATCTGATTGCATCGAAAAAAGCGTCACGAAATCAGACGTAAATGGCCCTACTTGTGCAGGCATGATATACTTTTTTGTTACATGCAGTAGCATGACCTTATGTGCGACTTTTCAGCGCTCAAACGTAGATCTTACTGAATGAATACCCAATACCCCTTCCTGCAGCCCGATAGACGAAAACAGCCGAAGCGATATGCGCTGTTCACCCAGGTTGCTCCATGTTCGTCCATCGGTCAGCAAACATTGCCTGACACACCAGGAAAACGTTGCATAAAGAGTTAGGAACGACATCCTCACATCGATAGGAGACTATTCATGACAGAAATGCAATCATTGGGCGTGGTGGCCGTCATCGGCGGCACCGGCTCCGAAGGCTCTGGATTCGCCATGCGCTGGGCCCGGGCGGGCCTGGACGTGGTCATCGGCTCCCGCTCGTCGGAGAAAGGCCAGCGCGTGGCGGCAGAGCTGAGCGAGAAGCTGGGCGACGTGAAACTGCGAGGGACCAGCAATCTGGAAGCCGCGCAAATGGCAGATGTCGTGGTGCTTTCCGTGCCCTATGAATCCCAGGAAGCCATCATCGAGAGCATCAAGCCAGGGCTGGCAGACAAGGTGATGGTGACCGTCGTCGCGCCGCTGCTGGGCGAGAAGAAGGGACGCTACACGCCCGTTCCCGGCGGCTCCGCAGCCATGGAGGCCCAGGCCCAGGTCGGACCCGAGACCCGGGTCGTGGCTGCATTCCAGAACGTCAGCGCCCATCATCTGGTGGACCCCGAGCATCAGATCGATTGCGATGTGCTGGTGTGCGGCAACAAGCGCGCGGATCGGGAGATCGCGGTGGCGTTGGCCCAAGCCGCTGGCATGCGCGGCGTCCACGCAGGCGCGCTGCAAAACGCAGCCGTGGCCGAGGGCCTGACCGCGGTGCTCATCTCCATCAACGCTATCTACAAGACCCGCAACGCGGGTATCCGCATCACGGGCATCGATGCGTAGGTTGGACCGGGGACCGAAGACCGAGAACCGGGGACAGCCGCCGCAACTTGTCCTCACCGGGCTGCCGGGCGTGCCGCTGGTGCAGCCGGGGGATGATCTGACGGCCATCACGCTGGCCGGGCTGGACCGGGCGGGCATTGCCCTGACCGATGGCGATGTGCTGGTGGTGGCGTCCAAGATCGTCTCCAAGGCCGAGGGGCGTTTCGTGCGTCTTGCTGACGTGCAGGTCACGCCCCAGGCCCGGACCATTGCCGCCAGCATCGACAAAGATCCTCGCCTGGTCACCCTCATTCTGGCTGAATCCGCAGAAGTGCTGCGCACCCGGCCCGGCCTCATCGTGGTGGAGCACCGGCTGGGATTCATCTCCGCCAACGCAGGCATCGATCAATCCAATGTGGGCGAGGAGAATGTGGCCCTGCTCCTGCCCGAGGACCCGGATGCGTCGGCCCGACGCCTGCACCAGGGCCTGTACGAGGCCACGGGCGCTGATGTGGCCATCGTGATCAATGACAGCCACGGGCGAGCCTGGCGGCAGGGCACCGTGGGCGTGGCCATCGGCGTCGCGGGCCTGCTGCCCCTGACCGACAAGCGGGGAGACAGGGACCTGTTCGGGCGGGAGATGCGCATCACCGTGCTGGGCACGGCCGACGAGATCGCGGCCGCGGCGTCACTGCTACAAGGCGGCACGGATGAAGCCCTGCCCATCGTACATTTGCGGGGTGCGCCCTATCATCGCGGCGACGGGCGTCTGGCCGATCTGCTGCGCCCCAGAGCAACCGATCTGTTTCGATAAGCCGCGATTCCAGCCTTATGGCCGTTTCAAAGTCGCGTCGTGACACCCGACATTGCGAAGAATATACACATCCTCTTCGATTTCAAAAGTGATTCGGATATCACGCCCCGCCCGCATCTCCCAGATACGATCTGTTCCCTGAATCCGTTTGACATGCAATCCGGGATGGTTGCGATCGGCCAGTAGCTGGATGATCGACTTTTTGACTCTTTCCCGTTCATGCGCTTCCAGCTTGCGGTAGGCCTTCTGAAAACGCTTTGTCCGTGCGATTTTCATTCACTTACGTCATCAAGATCGTCGAAAAGAGCTTCCACGGAATCAAAACGTTCGACGCGTCCGGAGCGAACATCCTCTTCCGCCTCCCGTTCGCCTTCCTGCCAGGAGTGATTCCAGAAATACGCCTGACTTTTGTCGATGAGGCGCTTGGGGGAGAGAACCAGCCGATCATCGACCACCTCGATTTCGATGTAGTCACCGATTTCGATATCGAGTTCTTTGCGAATCGAAGCGGGAATGGTGATTTGTCCGCCCCGAGTCATTTTGACAAGCTGAGTCATCCTGTTCTCCTGCCGAGTAATTTCGATATTTACTATTTTACTATTTCCGTGATCAGCCAGCAACTTCTTAACGGGCGCGGTTCAATTTTGGGCGCTTTTCTTTTTTTGCCGGGCGGATTGCGAATCCGCCCTGGGGAGCTCCGCTCCGGAGCCGGATTCATCAATCCGGCGGGTTGGCAATGATTGCCCAAACTTTGAAACACACCCACTCCGCCAATTCCACTTTCATCCATGTCTAAACCGGATATTTCGCCCAAAGTCGAAGCCAAACTGAAAACCCTGCCCGCGAAGCCCGGCTGCTACATCTATCGCAACGACAAGGGCCGGGTGATTTACGTGGGCAAGGCAGTGAACCTGCGCCACCGGGTGCGCTCCTACTTTCAGGAGCAGAGCGGCCACAGCGCCAAGACCCGGCGTCTGGTCGCGGATATCGCCGACCTGGAGTGGGTGGTCACCGACACGGAGCTGGAAGCGCTGATCCTGGAAAACGAGCTCATCAAGCGCTACCGGCCCCACTACAACATCCGGCTGAAGGATGACAAGCAGTATCCTTACATCAAGGTGCACTGGCAGGATGATTTTCCCCGGGTGTCGGTGGTGCGGCGGATGCTGCCCGACGGCGCCCGCTACTACGGCCCCTTCACCAGCGGCCACGCAGTGCGTCAGACCCTGGAAGCCCTGCGCCGGGTCTTCCCCTACCTGGATTGCAACCGGGTGATCACGGGCCAGGACAAGCGCCCCTGCCTCTATTTCCACATCAAGCGCTGTGCAGGCCCGTGCATCGGTGCGGTGAGCAAGGATGAGTATCGGGCCATCATCGACGGGCTGTGTCAGTTTTTGGAAGGCAAGACCGATGAGGTGATGGCGGAGCTAAACCAGCGCATGATGCAGGCCGCGGAGCGTCTGCAATTCGAGCGGGCCGCGATGTATCGAGATCAAATCCGGGCGGCGCAGCGCATCGTGGAGCGGCAAAAGGTGGTGTCGGGCCGGCAGGAGGATGAGGATGTCATCGCCTTCGCCCAGGACCAGGGCCAGACCTGCGCCCAGGTCTTCTTCATCCGCCGGGGCAGGCTCATCGGCCGGGAGAC
>CAZYSY010000068.1:0-28243 GCA_964650295.1 uncultured Caldilineales bacterium
ATCGGAAGTAAGACGGGCCGTGGGGTACATCGTTCCGGCCCGCTGCAAACGATCGGCGTCTGCATCACAGAGAGTGTGCAGAACCGCCTGGGGAAGACGATGGAAGTCGCGGGCCAGGTTCAGACCCCAATGCCCCAGACCGACGACCGTTGTGGGTATGATGTTTGTGATTGGTTGAATGATGAGATGAAAATCGACGGCAGTCCACACAACCTAGGCCCGGAAAATTCCATGCTCCGCCCGCCAACGGCGAAAGACGCCGTCGGAAAAGTCGTGGACATACACAATTCCGGCCGGAGCTTGAAGCTGCGACAACCGAAATCTATTTCAGTCAACAAAAAGATACGACCCATTGAGTCAGGCGGTTGGAGCAAAGTAGCATCGCCACCAAAGCGTCTAAGGACCATTCACTACGCAGGCCTCGGAAGACAAGTTAGCGCCGATACCCATGAAAACAATCGGGAACCGGGGATGGAGCGCCGGAGAGAGCGTCACCCAACTGGTCTTCGCTCCCCCGTTCTCCCTTTGTTTTCGAACATCTGGCCGACTTTGTCGACGCGCCACAGACACTGGCGTTGGACCTCGGACATTGGACGCTTTTCGAGATAGATTATACCCTCAGCGCCCTTTTAATCCCAAAATGACCTGTATCGTTTTTAGAAAAACAGCCAGATCGATGAATGGGCCCAGATGTTTGATGTAGTACAAATCATATTGCAATTTGATGAAGCTATCTTCTGTGGAAGCGCCATATCGATAGTTTACTTGCGCCCAACCGGTGATACCTGGCTTCACAGCATGGCGTAATCCATAGAAGGGTATCTCTTCAGATAATTCGGCCACAATCTCCGGGCGCTCTGGTCTGGGACCAATCAGCGTCATTTCTCCTTTGAGCACATTCCAAAACTGCGGAAATTCATCTAACCTGGTTTTGCGCAGGTATTTTCCCAGGGGCGTAATGCGAGGGTCATCTTTTTCTGCCCACACAGCTCCGGTTTTACGCTCTGCGTTTTGCACCATCGAGCGGAATTTGAGAATCTCAAAAACCGAATTGTTTTCTCCCATTCTGAATTGCCGATAAAAAACCGGGCCCGGATGCCCGCTGATATGGTTGCCCAGCCAGATGATCGGCGTCGCCAACCCCATGATGCCGATGCCCGGCAAGGCAATGAGAATGTCGAGAATGCGGCGAATCGCCATGTAGAATCGGATGCCCGATGGGCGAGAAATAGGCAACAGCACCGAGAGGTTCCGCCCCGCGTGTTGCACGGGCACCCGTCCTGTCATCTGCTCATACAAAGCCTGAAACGTGGTGATGGGGACGCCCATCTCGAAACAGGTCAAGATCGCACGGAACAAGTGAGGGTTGAGACGTTGAGCATTGGTAATGGCAATGATGATCTCATCCGGCTCCAGCTCTTTCACCACCGAAATCAGGCTCTTGCCCGTACCCAGCACCGGGACGCCATCGATCATCTTGTGTTGCTTTGCCGGATCATCATCGATAAAACCCAGCAGCTCATACCCTGTTCCCAGATAAGGATTGCCGATTTCCGACGCTGTTTTGTGAATCGCATGCACCAACGATCGTCCAGAGCGGCCAGCGCCGATGATCAGCGCCCGGTGGTGGAAAGAAGGCTGAGAGAAAATCGTAGCATAAAGAAAACGCCAGAGCGTGATGCCTGCCAACCCGGCCACAAAAAAGACGAAGATCTGGGTGCGTCTGCCAGGCAAAACCGGTGTCAGAAATGGCAGCAAAGTGTAAATGATCAGCGTAATGAGCGCAGCAATGCCTGCCGACCATACAGAATGGATGGCGCTGGCTGCTTTGGCCAGATCATAAACAGAAAAGAATGTGCTCACCATCAACCAGATCACCGAAAGAAGCAACACATACCAGGGGAAACGACCTGCCATGCGGTTGAATACTGGCTTGGGCCACAAAGAGAGCATGAGCATCAAGGCTCCATTGAGGACGACGAGATCAAGCGCCAATAGGAGCAGTTTGCGCTCGGCGAATTGAAGGGAAAATCGGGATTGTCGTTTCTTGTTCGAGTACATCAGGCACGTTTCCCTGGGGTGGAAGTGATTTCTTTCAGCACGGATTCCATCGCTTTTGCCAGTTTTTCACGATTCAGCCTGCTTTCAATACAACGACGCCCATTCTGTCCGAACCTGCGCCCAGCCTCCATATCCCGAGAAAGTTCAAGCACTGCTCGCGCCAGCGCTTTGGGATCATCCCCCGGTGCAGTGAGCCCACCCTGACAAGCCGAAACCAATTGGGCGCCTTCGTCGCCGATTGCAGCGATAATCGGTTTTTGATACGCCCACGCTTCTAGCAATTTATATGGCACCGCACCACGCACATCTTTGGCCAATGTAGCCAGACAAACATCAGCTGTATTCAAAAAAGAGGGCATCATCTCTCGCGGTTGCGGCGGTAAAAGCGTGATGTTCTCCAACTCTAGCTCGGCGATACGGCGCTCCACCTGTGTTCTCATCGCGCCGTCGCCAACGATGAGGAAATGGATGTGTTGGTATTGGCTCAGCAACGCCGCCGCCTCCACAATCGATTCCACATTCTGCATGACGCCAATCAGCCCGGCGAATAGCGCCACGAATTTGTCCTCCAACCCCAACGCCGCACGCCGGTCTGGCGCATCCAGATGCACCAATTCGAGATCGACCCCATTGGGCACAAAATGTACTTTCGATTCAGGTAAACCGCGCGCCAACAGCCGGGCATGGATGTCTTGAGTGACTGCGATCACCGCATCCGTACGGCGGTAGATGAACTCCGCCATCTGCGACCACGATTTTTCCATCATCGAACCAGACCGAAAAACACCGACATCCACCGCGGTCTCGGGCCACAAATCGCGCACCTCGAAAACCAATCTCGCCTCGAATCGACGCGCCAGCACCACTCCTGTCAGTCCCAAAAAAAGAGGCGGCGAAGAAACAACAATCGCATCAAATTCCCCGGGCAACGTTCTGCCATACCAACCAGATGTCATGGCAAAAGAAAGATAATTGGCAATGCGTCGCCAATTGCTCCGGGCCCCCGAGATATAGCGCCAGGTTCGATACACTGTCACGCCTTCCTGATCTTCCTGTACCCACCGCTTGCCTCGATAAGCTGCGGGCGTGCGCTCCATCAGATAACCTGGGAACCCGGTCAACAGGGTGACATCATGCCCAAACCGCGTCAGCCAGCGGCTCATGCTGTGGGCGCGAGATGCCGCAGCTCCTATCTCTGGGGGGAAATAATGGGAAAGATAGAGTAGACGCATGGGTAGGGGGACGGATAGGTGCCGACTACTGCTTATTCGACATGATCGAAAACAAGACAACAAGCCTTCCAAGCGACCAAAACATCTTACCACGGAAGCCCTGAGGACGCAGAGAAGAAAGGGGCTGGAGGTTTGGAGTCGTTCTCCTCCGTGAACCTATCCAATTTCTCCGTGCGTTCCATCTCTTCGTAGTGAAATGTTATTTCCAATAATCTCTATTGTGATTGTTTAATATCTTATCATAAAACGCCAGAAGTTTGGATGCTTGCGCTTCCCATGAATAGCTCTCTTCGACCATCCTGCGGCCAGTCGCGCCCATCCTGCGGGCCTCTTCTGGATGTTCCAGCAGATAGCGCATGCCTTCAGCAATGGCATTTGGGTCTTGGGGATCGACAAAAATGGCCGCACCAGCAAACGTTTTGCGCCAATAGGGAAAATCCGACATCACCATAGGAAGCGAACACGCCATATATTCGAACGCTTTGTTGGGCGAGGCGACGAGATGATTGGCCAGCGGATAAAAAATCACCAGCCCTATGTCCGCGACTTTTAGAAAACGAAATGTTTCCTCCAGCGATCGCACCCCCAGATACTTCACCTGTTGCCAGCCAGGCAGCATTTCGCATGCCCTTTTCAGTTCTTCGGTTTCCCACGGCCCTAAAAGCCACAATTCCGCGCGCTCGCCGATGTTGTCCAGCGCCTCGATGATTTCGACCGCACTCCGGATCTTCGAAATTCCTCCAGCATAAATGATGACCGACTTCTGCTTTGAGATGGTGGCGGGCTTGACGCGATCGATGAATTGGAGCACAGAGTAGTTTTGCAAGGTGATCGATTTCTGTTTGGGAAATCTTGCAGTTACCTTGGGCACTACGCTAATAATGCCGTCGAAGCACGCGCCGCCCATCCATTCCAATATGCGCACACCCCGGGCGATCCATTTTCTGAGCCATGTTGGATTGAGATACTCTTTTTCCAGAATTTGAGCAGGGACATCTTCGTGAATATCGGCGATAACTTTCTTCCCTTGCAACTTCAACAGGAACCCAATGGGGATGAGCTCAGGATCGTGAAAATGATAAATGTCCCCGGCTTCGGCCGTAGCCGCCTGGTATACCTGCCAGATTGTTGTTCGGATACGCTGTTTTTTGCCCTGCACACGTGGCACGGGATGGATTTTCACGCCATCGACGATTTCCTGGCGATGGTGCGGAGCAATCAACACCACTTCGTAACCGGCCTGGGCCAATGTGACGCATTCTTTATGAAAGATGCGTGTGTCGAACGCACCATGCACCGATGTGAGATGAACGATTTTTGGGGTTCGCATCATGAGTGAATGGTTCCTGAGAGCGTTGTCCGGTTTCTTGGCCCTGGAATTTTTTCGCGCTGCGGGCAAAAATCTCATGGTGAAGGGTTTAGCGTTTTGGCGTAAATCTCCAATAATCGGTTAGCAATGACCTGCTGATCATAATTCGATATCGCCTCTTGGCGAATTGCGGCCTCATCGCCCCACTGACATCGGTTTTCCCTGAGGTGCTTCATAGCCCGGGCCAGTGCCGAGACATTGCCCCGTTCGACGAGCACGCCCGTGCGCGACGTGACGATCTGTTCTGGTCCGCCGCTACGCGTGGCGATGACCGGCAGCCCTGTGGCCATAGCTTCGATGAGCACGACGCCAAAGGTCTCGATATGGCTCGCCAGCACCAACGCATTTGCTCGCCACATTGCGGCTCGCACTTCTTCTCGGCTAAGGCGTCCCAGAAACACAACGCGTGCCTGGATGTTGAGTTCAACCACCAGTCGCTCCAGCGCGGTGCGCTCTGGGCCGTCACCGCCAATTTCTAAGATGACCTCTTCCGCCTGCTCGAAGGCTTGGGCGAATGCCCGCAAAACGATGTCGAGCCCTTTGTTCCGGTTCAAATTGGCCACCGAAAGAAATCTAAATGGACGCGATGCGCGCGGGGTGGAAGGCAGATGGAAAAAGGAGGTGTTCACCATGTTGGGCGTCACGATGATTTCATCGGAACGACTCGGAACATAGGGCGTCAGAATCTGTTTAACCGCAGGACTGACTGCCAGCAGAGCCGCTGCATGGAGCAAGACGCCTTCGATGATGGGGCGTTGCCAGGGGCGAATCAGGCCGCGGGCATAGCCCGATGAATGTTCCGTGAGGATGTAGGGGATGCCTGTTTGGCGAGCCAGTGCGCTGGCGGCAGCACCGCCCCAAATGACGCTATGGGCATGGATGATGTCTGGAACGCCCCACTTGGCGATGTAACGTCGCCACATGCGTTGGCTCAGGTTTATCGTCCAGCGGTATCGCCAACGGGCGCTGAGCGGATTCCAACCGCAATAGCGATATGTGGCAATGCCCCGCTCGATGCGATGCTCGATCTGAAAACGCGTCCCCAGCAGATGTGCGGCCTTGAGGGTGCGATAGCTGCGAAAGTCAACATAAATTACGCCAACTTGAGCGCCAGCCTCTTTTAGCGCCTGCGCTTGTTCTCGGAAAAAGTTTCCTCTTATGGGAGCGTAATCGGTGGGATACCACGAGGGCAGCAATAAAATGTGGGGATGCGTCATGGGCATTTGTGGCGTGGCCGCCGATCAAGTGCTATGGAATGTGTCGATGGCGGAAGATGCAAACGCTGTTGCATTCAGCGCCTCAGCGAACTTTTTTGCCATCGCACGATGGCTATAGCTCAGGATGCGTTCTTCGTCGCCCGTGTAGGGCGTAACGCCATGTTGTTGATACGCCTGATACCATGACGCCAGCTGCATCTTCAGGCGTTTCAGGGTTGTGGCGTGCACCCCTGCGCCTGTCTCGGCAAGCAAGTCACTCACCACGCCTTCTGGGCCGCCCAGGGCCAGAATTGGGCGTTTGGCCGCAAGGTATTCAAAGAGCTTGCCTGTATACACGCCAACTTCATCTGGGTTATCCCAGCGTAACAGCAGCAGAATCTGAGATGTTCGCTGTTTGCTCACCGCCTCCTCGCGCGATACCGGTCCAAACTGCCGCACGATGCCTTCTAATCCATAGTGTTGTGTTTCCTGATCCAGCCAGTACACCTCGGGGCCATAAAAATGAATACGGATATCTTGCCGGGCGATTTTGTTTTCGGCAATCAGCTCTTGCAATGCCTGAAAGAGGAGCTTCGGGTCTCGTTTTCCCCAATAGAGCTGGCCCGTATAGGTGATGGTGAAAGGCGGCGTGGGCGTTTCCTGGCTTATCTCTTCGGGATCAAAGCCGTTTGGAATCGTAAACACAGGTTTATTGGGATATGCTGCGGCAAGCCTATCTGCCAGGGGGCGCGAAACGGTCACCAGTGCATCTGCCCCAGCCATGGTTTCGGCTTCGAGTCTGCTTTCGAACCACTTGCGCAAACGACTATAAGCGTAGTAATGATTTTGCGTCCAGAGGTCGCGAAAATCGGCCACCCAGGGCAATCCTGTTTCCGATTTGAGTTCATTGGCAATGAGATGAGCGGTGGGAGGACCGAAGCTGCTGAGCATGGCGTCGAATGTTCCTTTTTGCAGAAGCTCCAGCCCCGCGGCTACGGCATAGGGGCGCCAGTATTTTTTATCATCCGGATAAGCAATAAAGCCTTTGATGTAGTGAGTGAATTTTCTGGTTGGGGATTGTTTCTTCTCTCGGACCGAAAGGGGCACGCCCACTTGCTCTTGCAATCCTCGTCTTGGCTCAAGCCCGAATTTGCGTTTGACCATCTGGATTGCATCTCCAGGGTAAGGCGTCTCCACGACATGGAACGCTGGCGGCGGTGACTGAGGAAGGCGGGGTGTGAGTACGACCGGCTCCCAACCAAATTCGGGGAGATATTTTGCCAATCCTTTCAATCGCGCCGCAGCCATGGTTGGGCGTGGCGGAAAATGGTAGGTGATAATTAAAACGCGATGGTTCATCAGTAGGGTTGGTGGTGTCTTGACGGCGTTGCTTCTTTCGTCCATAATCGCCGGTCGTTTCATCGGTTTGAGCTGTGCTGGCGCAATTGAGCGGCCAGACGACGCCATTCTTGCAGGTCACTTCTTTTCAGTAGAAAAATATCCAGCCAGGAAACCTGGGCGATGTGACAATAGATGACGAGCCGCAACAAGGCATTGAAGCTATAAGAGACCGTCGAGGCCAGGGCTGCGCCCCGGATTCCCATGCGAGGAATGAAGATGATGTTGGCTGTAAGATTGATGATGACCATGATGATGGACAAAATGGTGTTGATGCCCGGGTGGCCGCGGCCCGCAATATCGTTGGCAATTAGTCGAGATACGGTCAGTGCAACAACGCCCGGTAGAATGATGCGCAGAACATCGGCCGCCTCGATGAACTCTTGGCCATAAAAAAAACCAATCAAGAATGGGGCCAGCACATAGAGTATCGCCGCAGCGATTGCCGTGCCGGTGAAGACATGGCGAGCAATGAAAGGAGTGATCCAGCGTCGTTGCCTTTCGTCATTTTCCAAGGATGCGATTTTTGGAAAAAGCACCATGCTCACCGAATGGGAGAGCATCCAGAGCTTTTCGCTGAGATTCGCACCTACATTATAAACGCCCACGCTGGCCGGCGTCAGATAGACGTTGAGGATGAAACGATCTTGCTTGTAGTTGAAAAATGTGAAGATGGAGGTGATATACACCTTGAGTCCATACCCCACGCTATCTTTCAGGTACGCCATATTGAGCGTTAGCGCAATTTTCAAATGCGAAACGTATCCTCGCAGCAGGATGAGGACCAGAATGAATGTGAACAACTGCGCCAGGATGTTGACAAAGATAACGTTCAGAATGGTGAAGCTGTGGCAGAAATAGAGGGCGATCAGGGCAGGCAAAGTGAATAGCATTCCCGTGATCGCCGTCAAATTGAACGCCCTGAAGTCGCTGATCGCCTGAAATATCGCTCTTAAATTCAAGTTAAGCAGCCGTAGCGGAATGATGAGAAGCACCCAGAATAGATAGCGATGTTCAATATTGGCCAGAATTTGGTCTCCGAAAAAGAAAAGTGCGATCAATCCTGCTATGATTCCTAAAATGCTTTGCATCACCGAGATCGATAGATTGCTAAAAACAACCTCCGAGATGTGATATTGGCGACTGCCCAACAAATACACGCTGGCCGCCGGCACGCCAAAGTTGACGAATGTGACCACCAGCGTTGAAAAAAGCAGAGTCAGGGTAAGAACGCCCACCCCCTCTCGTCCCAATGAGCGGGCCAGGATAATCGAAATCGCGGTTCCCAGGATGAGGTTGAGAAAGCGTTGCGAGAACGTGAGGATGCTGTTTTTTAGAAAAACGCGCAGGTTGGTCGCGGTTGATGAGCCCATGGCGAGAACGTTAGATGGGGAAGAAGACAGATTTTTTGGTGAATGTCCACAGTAGGCGATTGAAGAAGTAAACGAGGACGCCCTCATGGGGGGCGGGACGGTAGATGGAGCCCGGCGTTGTTATGATTTCGTAGTGGAAATCTCGCAAGATAGGCGTAAAAAGACGATTGACAAAGGTGATTTCCAGGGGATGAATGTGTTGTTGCCAGTCAGTTAGCGGGCGTGTCGAAATGCCGCTAAATGCTTCTCCGCTGGTGCTGTTTCCCACCCAGGGTTCATCCAGCATTGTGGGCGTAAGCAACGCCTGGCGAAAAGGGATGTCGACATGCTGTGCGACCTGCTGCATAGTTGCGGCTGGGTCCTGGATGAGATCTTCGTAGCGGATGACCAGGTAGTTGGAAAGATGTAATGGGTTTTTGTAGAGGTAGTAATAAACGTTGTAGAGGGTGCTCAAACTTCGATTTAGAATCGGATAGCTTTTGTTTCTGGCGATGTATCGGCGCAGCGAGACCAGATTGGCGTAAGGGTTGCGGACGATGTGAATGAATCGGGCGTCGGGGTAGAGGGTTTGGAGAACTGAGGCGTATTCGGCGTTCTCCACCGTTTTTTCTGCAAATCGGTTTGTTGTAGGCGGCCCGCCATACAGGCCAACATGCAGCGCTGCGATGTAGGCGTCGAAAAAACCTCGCCAGTTGCCAGCCCGAAAATCTTCCGCCGCGTTTTCGAGCAAAAAGTCACGGAAGGCGTCAATGTTCCAGCGTCCAACCAGCACGCTGTCGCTGGTTTGGGCGGCGACGGCGTTACTTCGTTGCACGTGCTGCACCAACGCTGCCACCGTCTGCGCCAAGGTTTGTTTGCGGGGCATGTTGCGCCTGAGCCCATAATCCACCCAAAAACCGGTGAGTTGGAAAAAATGCGCTTCTATGGGGACGACAAATAGCTCGGGCGTACCATTGAGCAAGCTTCGTAGCAACGAGGTGCCCGATTTGTGTCCTCCCACGATAAAAATAGGATTGTCGTTCATGGTATCTTGGCGTAATATGTTTTCTTGGGTCCGGCTTGGCTGAGTTAAGAGGGGGTGTGTTAGAGGCTACCGGGCGCGGTTGGCGGCTATCTCTACGGCCATGTCGATGCTTCGCATGGCTTCTTGACGTAATTGCGCCATCTCGATTTGCATTCGACGCTGAAACGCGTCATGCTGTTCATGCATTTCTCGCAGACGCATCACAATCTGGGTTGGGGGCACGCTGGTTTTGGGGGCAAGTTCAAATAGATAGGCGTCCATGTGGACTCGGCGGTAGAAGTGGGCGACTTTGGGTTGGTAGGCGAGCGCCAGTGACGGCACATTGGCGATCCAGGCTAATAGAAGCGAGTGCAGGCGTGTGCCAATGAACAAGTCGAGGGAGTCAAGCAGCGCCAGCATCTCGGGGATGGTCATTCTGTTTTCGATGATTTCGATGTTGTCTCGGCCGTGCGGCGAGAGTAAGGCGCGAACCTCTTGGGCGGGAAGCAGATCGTTAGGGTGGTTTGTCGCGAAAAAGAGAATGTGAGCATCGAATTGCCTTTGAACCTCCGTGATGATTTCGGCCATGTTCTGAAGGTAATGGCGATACGCCGATTCATCGGCATTTGGCCAATAAGCGGGGCTGAAGTAGGGCGTGAGGGTTATGCCAATGCGTGGGGCGCCAGATGTAGTTGGGCTGGCGTTGGGGTTGGGGTGTGACAGCAAAGTTGCCGGATCTGCCGACAGATGGAGTTTTTCTTGCGGACAGCGCAACGCGTGCGCGGCGTACTCCAATGAAGGCGAATCTCGGAATGTGAGGGCTTGGGCCCAGCGGGCGGCCAGACTGAAATACCATCGTCCTCGTCGACTCTGCAAGGGGCCTGCGCCCACCGCAAAGAACATCATGGGGGTTCCGACGCGTCGGGCAAGAAAGGCGTAGATGAGCGGATAAATTGGCCATCCGCCGAACATATCCATGATGAGATTACCGCCTCCAATGAGCAAGACGTCCAGTTCCGCAATCTCTTGTTGGATGTTTCGCCAATGTGAGAAGGAGTGAACGATTTTTAGGTCTCTTCTGGTGGCGCGCAAGTTTCTTGCCAACGCTGAAATGAAAGGGGCTCGTTGGGGAGGGCTATGCGATGGTGTGGGGCGATGCCGTGGTGGAGATGTTGGCGACGTCGGCCCCATGATGGGAGCAGCATTGAGCGTTCGCAGATTCACGTCCTGCATCAGCAGTGTTTTCGTGGCGTTGGGCGCAAAGGAAAAAATGACAAATGACGGTGAGTGCAGACGTTCGTGAAAACCGCTCAGTATGCCTTCCAAAATGGCGTGATCGCCAATGCTGGGCGCGTTATAGCTGCCAAAGATGCCGATCTTCATATCAGAGACGCGCCGGGGAGAGGAATCGATGGTGCGACAAGTGCTTGTACGTTCGGACCCATGTTTTCATGTGATTATTGATGACTGATGGTTGCCTTCCGGCTCGTTGCCATGGTGCGCTCTCGAGCCATTTGATGATAGACGACGGATGACGAAATTCGTTGTTTGGCGGCGTGAATCGTCCATCGCCTTGATCATTGATAGAAGTCTTTCACTGCTGATGGCGTCAGCCAAATTCAGTAGATCACGATTGCGAGAGTATGTGTCCAGCCGGATTCGCAATCTGGCGGGTTTGACGCTCGAATCACCGCCGGATCACGGATCCGGCTCTGCGCATCATGGCAAATCGTGATCTACTGAAATTCACATGATGAGCGTTTGGTAGATGTCGAAAAAGCGTTTTCCAACCGCCTCATGGCCATATTGCATTCGTGCGTAACGGGCAATGTGCGTGGCATCGTAGTCCTGGTAATGATCCAGCATGTCGTCGAGCGCTTTGGCCAAAGCGTCGACATCTGCTGGGGGGATCAATCGTCCTGTTTGTTCGGTGATAAGCTCAGACGGCCCGTCGATGGCGGCCGCCAAAACCGGTTTGCCGCAGGCCATCGCTTCGATGTACACCACCCCAAAAGTCTCCAACAGGCTGGGGAGTACAAAGATATCGCACTGCTGCATAAACTGAACTACTTCCTCTTTTCTCTTTAGACCATGGAAATGCACTTGATTTTGCAAATTCAAGTGTTGCGTCAGTTGTTCATATTCTTCCCGGTTGGGGCCATCTCCGACGATATCTAAAACAAAGTCGCTGCGCTTTTCTTTGAGAGCGGCAAGCGCTTTGAGCAGATAATCGACGCCTTTGACGGGCGTCAACAACGCCACCAAGAGCAATCGTTTCTGTGCGGTTTTGGTGGCTGGCGTGGCAATCGGAATGAAGTGATGGGTGTCGACCACATTGGGCACGACGTGAAAATTGGCGTGGATGCCGGCGGCCTCGATATGTTTTTGCAGCGCTTTGCTCACAGGACACACCCGATCGGCGTGAGCAAAAGCTAATTTTATTTTTTGTCTTTCAAGTCCCCTGATTTTGCCCCGGGCAAACGCGGTTGCATGTTCGCTAATGACCACCGGCAGACCGAATCGTTTGCCCAGCAACACGCCTGCCAACGCTGTATTGTAAACGTTGGCGTGAATGATGTGGAAGTCACGTCCTTCTCCTGAAAGCTGTTGAAACGCCCGCTGAAGATGTCGGATGCAGTGTATCGTTCCTGTTTTGGGGACGCGTGGACGGCGGTAAACGAGCCGGTATGTGGGCAGCCCCTGGGTGAGCGCCTGGTTTTCTTCTTGGCGAAGCTCCCAATTTTGTTTCAGGGCTGGGTCGATGCCCGCGATGTGTAAAACAGTGACATTTGCATAGTTGGCCACAGCTTTGGCGTGTTCTCGAATATAGACGCCAAAGATGGGGTTTGTTTCGTTTGGATACCACTTGGTGAGAAAAAGAACTTCCATCAATCGGACAATGGCTCGATGCGTTCTGCGTCGGTCTGGCGATAGCGGCTGCCACAAGCCGGGCAGGAGGTTTCGGTCGCCCTCCCGAACTCCAATCCCACTCCGCAGCGGCACACCCAACCCGCTCTCCGCGCTGGCACGCCGAGCATCAAGGCGTAATCTGGCACATCTTTCGTCACCACGGCGCCTGCTCCAATCAGCGCGTAGCGCCCGATGGTGACGCCGCAGACAATGGTGGAGTTGGCGCCCAGGGTTGCGCCTCGTTTCACCAGTGTGGTGCGAAACTCATTCTTGCGCTCGATCTCGCTACGGGGGTTGATGACATTGGTGAACACCATGGACGGGCCGCAAAAGACGTAATCTTCCAGGATGACCCCGTGGTAAACCGAGACATTGTTCTGGATTTTTACGCCATTGCCGATGGTTGTGTTGTTGTCGACATAGACATTTTGGCCCAGATTGCATCCTTCGCCAATGCGGGCCGTGGGCATGATGTGACAAAAATGCCAGATACGAGTGCCCGCGCCGATCTCTGCACCATCATCTACCACTGCAGTGGGATGCACAAAATATCGTTTTTCTACCATACTTCAATGCCCTCCATGGGGAGTCGCACGGGCTCGCCATTGGTGACCAGTGAACGCTGGGCGGCTTGCAGAACGCGTAGCACGCGTAAACCACTCTCACCATGGGTAGTGGGCGGCACGCGCGTTTCGATGGCTTCCAAAAAGGCCTTACACTCTTGCCTCAACGGCTCTACATCTGGAAAATGAACCACTTCACCCTCTCCTTTGATGGGGACAGGCTGGCCTTGGTCCCATTCGACTCGTTGGTCGTAGAGCACCAGCTTTTTTGAAACGTCATCGAAGCTGGCCATCTTCTTCGAGCCAACGACCACCAGCCGCTGTTCCTTGAAGGGATGCAACCAGGAGACGAAGATATGCGCTCGCACGCCGTTATCGAATAGCAGATTGGTGACCGTCACGTCCGCGATGTTGGGCTGCACATATGCTCCGCCCGTAGCCGAAACCTGAAAAGGCATGCCCCCTGTCAGCCGCAAGATAACGGCAATATCGTGCGGCGCAAAACTCCAGAGGATGTTTTCCTCCCGCCGAATTTTGCCCAAGCTAAGGCGGTTGGAGTAAATATAGCGGATTTTGCCCAGCTCCCCCTGCTCAATCAGACTCAGCAGTTTGACGATGGCGGGATGATATTCCAGTACATGTCCGACTAGCAGGATGCGTTCCCGCGCCCGGGCCAGCAGCACCAGTTCCCGTCCCTGCTCGTAGGTCAGGGCCATCGGTTTTTCGACAAAAACATCCTTGCCGGCCTGCAGCGCCTGCCGCACGATGGCGAAATGGGTTTCGGCGGGTGTGGCGATGACCATGCCAGGGATATCGCTTGCCAGGATTGGTTCGATCTGCGTCTCTATGGGGACATCTGGAGCCAGGGCGCGCGCTTTGGCGCGTCCCATTTCGGTCGCGTCCGCCACCATGGCCAGTGCATCCAACTGATAAAAATTGCGCACCAGGTTTTTTCCCCAATAGCCACAGCCAATGACGGCTACTTTTGGCGTGTCGGTCATAAGATTTCCTTCATGTTGCAGCATTATTCTGAACTCGATTGCCATTTGGCCAGCAGCTCTTTCCACCCTTCTGGATGTTTTGGATGGAGTTCGATGGCCTGGGTCAGGGTGTTGATGGCCTCCTCCTGTCGCCCCAATGCGTTCAATGTCAAGGCTTTTTGGTAGAGCACGGAGGGATTGTCAGGACGGAGCGCCAGGGATTGATCGAAGAACGTCAACGCATCTTCATAGCGTTTTTGTGCGCGAGCGCCGAGCCCAAGATAAAGATATGGACGCCAATCCTCAGGATTTATCTGTCGGCCACGTTCATACCATGTTTGGGCCTCATCATACGCTTTTTGCACGCGCGCCACTTCACCACGCTCCAGATAGGCATCCATTTTGTCGGGATAGCGCTGGATGAGATCTTCATAAATCGCTTTTGCTTTGTCCCATTCTTTGAGTTTACGATACATCAACGCTTCGCGGATGAGTAGGGGGTAGTCGTCTGGGGGATGCACAACAGTTGCGCCTTGATGATAGATTTCTGCCGCTTTGGTCCAATCCTTCTCCTGTTCTGCCGCTTTTCCCTTTTCTAGAAATGCCTTGGGCGTTTGATTGGAATCGGGATATCGTTGCCATTTAGCCAGCAATTGCTGCCAGCTCTCGGGCGGATTGGCGCGTAATTCAATGGCGCGGGCGAGCACAGGAATGGCTTCCTGCCTTCGTTTGAGTTTATCCAGGTCGACGGCTTTGAAGTAAAGCGCTGTTGAATTTTCTGGGTTCAAGGACAATGATTGTTCGAGATAGGCAACGGCGTCTTCGTATCGTTGCTGCTGATGCGCCAATAGGCCCAGGTAATAGTAGGGGCGAGGATCTTGTGGCGCTATCTGCTGTGCTTGGGTGAACCATTGCGTTGCTTCGTCGAAGTTTTTGTCCTGTCGCGCCATCTCGCCCAGATACAGATAGGCGTTAATCTGGGCAGGATTCCGTTGGATGAGTTCTTGATAGATCGCTCTTGCTTTCTCGTTATCTTCAAGTTTGCGATACATTCCTGCTTCGCGTTCTAAAAATCGATAGTCGTCTGGCGGTTGAGCGATCTCCGCTCCATGATGATAGAACTCAGCCGCTTTGGCCCAATCTTCTTCTTGTTCGGCCGCTTTTCCTTTGCCCCACCATTTATCAGGCGTTTCGTCTGGATTAGGATATTTTCGCCATTTGTCCAGGATGTTTCGCCACAATTCGGGTGCATCGGTTTTGAGACGGATGGCCCGGTCCAGCACTGCAATCGCGTCGGCGCGACGCTTGGCGCGATCCAACGTGAGCGCCTTTTCATAGAGGATGTCTGGGTTGCTTGGTCGAATTTCCAGGGCCTGATCGAAATGCTGCAACGCGGCTTCCAGGTTGCCTTGTTCGCGTTCGGCCACGCCCATGAGCAACACTGGTTGATGATCATCGGGTTGTATTTCGTGCGCCAATTGCAACCATCTCTTCGCTTCATCGAATGCGCCTTGCATCAAATATAATCTGCCCAGGCTCAGGTAATTTCCAACGCGATTTGGCTGCAGGGTGATGGCCCTCTGGTATGCCGCGACCGCTTGTTCTGTGGCGCCAGCCTGAGTTGCCACCTGTGCAGCTTGACGATAGCGGTCATAAGCGATGTTCTCTTGTTGGCTTTTTTCGCCAGCAGTCATATAGGCGTCGAAGGCGCCCATTAGATCACCATTGAGTTCTAACAGTTTTCCTGTTGCAAACCAATAGGATTCTGTGTCGGGCGCATTGCGCGTCTGCAATTCCTGCCATACCCAGGCAATTTTATCCGTTTCAACGAGCTGGTTGTAGATTTCCACCAATTGGTTGCCCACTTCGCTGTTGGGCAAATAGGCAAAGGCCATCTCATACCAGGCCTTTGCTGCTACAACATCTCCTCTCCTTTTGCTGTCGATTCCCTGTGTTTTCGCATATCGACCCACTGATTGCGTCGAATCTGGTATCGTCGTACGCTCTGATGCAAATCTGGCGGTCGCGGCGTTGAGCATCAGCACCTGATCTTTTTCCCCATACTTGGCAAAACCAGATTCCCAAATTTCCTTTGCCCGTGTCAGCTCTCTTCCCAGACAAGCCAGGGCCCCTTCGTGCAACACGTTGTGGGGGTCCTGATGGCCCATTCGCTCCAACCGTTTCTGCAGCGTTTGTTTTTGCTCCGGCGAAATCGACATGGAGCAGGCGTAGTCGTTGGGGGTGAGGGTGTTGCGGGTCCAATTTGTCGCCAGGTCCTTGCTAAACAGGTTGAGCTGAACCTTGGCCCATAGGGTTGGCCCCATGAAAACCAGCAATATCAGTGCTGTTATTCCTAAAATCGCAGGCCAGGAAGATATACGTCGCGGAATCGATGCCATGATTGAATCTTGTGCAGGTTACTGATTGCCAGATTGAGACGCAATAGGCCTAAATGCGTCAGGACGATGGAGGATGGAATGGGGAAGATGGCAGGGAAGATGACGCCAAAGCATCGGCCATCGTCGCTCGTTCATCCTCTTAGCATTCTGGGAACTATGCGTTCTCAGTCTGGACTCAGTAATCATGGAGAGAGCTATGGCCGCAGAAACCCACGTTCCATCAGATATTCGATGATTCGATGGGCGTTTTCTTCTGCGGTATGCTCGACAGTATTCAGAACGATCTCTGGGTTGTTGGGAGGTTCGTAAGGATCGTCAATGCCAGTGAATCCTTTGATCTCGCCTCGACGGGCTTTGGCGTATAAACCTTTTACATCTCTATCTTCGCAGACTTCGAGCGGTGTGTCAACGAACACTTCGATGAAGTTATCAGAACCCACCATGTTGCGCACATCGTTGCGCGTGGCGCGATAAGGGCTGACAGCGGCGCACACCGCGACGCCGCGATGGCGCACGATTTCACCAGCCACAAAACCGATGCGGCGGATGTTGATATCACGGTCTTCTTTGCTGAACCCCAAACCCTTGGAAAGGTGAGTGCGCACGACGTCGCCATCGAGTTGGGTGACCTGGCGTCCATGTTCCAATAGCAGCGTTGTCAAAATCTCGGCAGTGGTGGATTTGCCCGAACCGCTCAGGCCTGTGAACCACACGGTGAATCCCTGCTTATGTTTTGGCGGATAGCTATCTGCCAGAATGTCGGCGACTTCGGGGCGGGTAAACCATTCGGGCAGGGAGCGTCCGTTGTTTAGATATTCGTCGCGCACCTGTGTGCCCGAAATCGAGGCGGTGCGCACGTTGTCCTTCACCTTGTCGATCTCTTCATAACGGTCTTCGTCTGGCAAATAAACGAGCATCTTGAAGGGGATGACCTTGACGCCGAGTTCTTTGCTAAAGGCGTTGGCCATGTCCTGGGCCTCGTACGGGCCATAGAAGGGGTTGCCCTGGGAATCTTTACCTGGCCCAGCATGATCGCGGCCAACGATGAAGTGGTTGGCGCCATAGTTCCGGCGGATAAGCATATGCCATACCGCCTCGCGCGGGCCGGCCATGCGCATCGCCAGGGGCAACAGGCTCAGCACTACGCTGCCCTGTCCGTAGTATCGTTCAGTCAGCACTTTGTAGGTGCGCACTCGGGTGTAATGGTCCACATCGCCCGGGCGAGTCATTCCCACCACCGGATGTAGCAATAGCGTTCCGTTGATGGCGGCCGCCGCGCGTTTTGTCAATTCCTCATGTACGCGATGCAGCGGATTGCGGGTCTGAAACGCCACGACATTGCCGGTCTTGGAGACTGCTTCCAGATGCGTCCGGGTCTGTGCTGGCGTCATCCGCAGCTCCTTGAAATCATAACGCAACGGCAGTTGCAGCACCCGTAATCGCCCCGAGATATTGAGTTTTCCCCAGCGGTGCATTTCCGCCACCAATGGATGACGCAAATCGGTTGTGCCAAAAACCTTTTGCGCCGTCTCGTTGATATCCCATTCATAAATTTCTTCGATGGTCATCAATGCCAGGATGTTGTTTTTTTGATCGCGCAACGCGATTTCTTGTCCTAACCTGATATCCGGGCCAGGCTCCACCGGCAGGGTGATGGGAATGGGGAAAATGGCGCCATTGCTCAGACGCATCTCATCCAACACGCGCTGATAATCTTGCTCGCCCATGAAACGATCCAGGGGAGAAAAAGCGCCCGTTGCCAGCAATTCCAGATCGCATAACGTTCGTTCCGAAATTTGAATGGAAGGGAGTTTCCCGGCATAGGTTTTTAGATGGTCTAATTCGCCTGTTGGAGCCATCAAATCGATGAGATTTCCTCCATAAGGGGCAATTATTTTGGTGCGGGGGGTGGTTTCACGTTGCAACATGTGCTATTCATACTCCTGTTTATCATTGCTTGATGTGATTTTATGAGGGTTTCTGGTTACCTGACACCAATTGGCTTTGTCCGCCGTCATTGGCCGAATGAATTCGGTTCTAGGGGCTGCGTCCCTCCTTGGCTTCTTCCCCCGCTCTGAGACGGGCGAGGAAGGAGATGTAGAAGGGAATGGCCTGCGCCGCCCGTCCCTCTGCGGGGATGGTTCCCGGTCGCGTTTTTGCCATCAATTTTTTTGAAGGAAGGGCTGTCAGCGCAGGCTGACAGGCGGCCGGAGGTGTTCAGTCCTGATTTCAATCGGTGCACCATTGGACATGAAATTTGTATTAGGTTGCTGGTGATGGTTTGATTATTTGCTTGAATTGGTTTTATTCCGCGTGATAGCATTTGCGGAAACCTGCTCTGCAGATGTTTCATGGCCGCGGGCGCGTTACAAGACGTGACGCGTATCGACTAGTAGCGCTGCATTATCTGCAATTTGTTTCCAATTGTAGGATGAGTGATCCGTGGCAATGACCACGCAATCCGCTTCTGCGATGGCGACATCGAGGTCCGGTTCGCTGATCATCTGCAAGCCGTTGTAAGCAAACGTGGCGACATGCGGATCGTGATAGCGAATATCAGCTCCCTTCTCAAACAACAGGGCGATGATATCCAACGCTGGTGATTCTCGTACATCATCGATGTCTTTCTTGTAAGCCACGCCCAAAACCAGAATGCGACTGCCCTTGACCGGCTTTTCTACATCATTTAGCGCGTCTTGCACCTTTTCCACCCAATAACGAGGCATCTCGCTATTAATTTCTCCGGCAAGCTGAATAAACCGGGCATTGTAATTCAGCGTTTTCAACTTCCAGGAAAGATAGTGGGGATCCAGAGGAATACAATGCCCGCCCACACCCGGCCCCGGCGTAAACTTCATGAAGCCATAGGGTTTGGTGGCCGCGGCTTCGATGATCTCCCAAACATCCAGACCAAGCTTGTCGCACATCAGCGCCACTTCGTTCACCATGGCGATATTCACAGCTCGAAAGGTGTTTTCCAGCAACTTGGTCATTTCCGCCGCCGCAGGCGAAGAGACAGGCACCACGCGTTCGACCGCCTGTTGATAAAGGGTCGTAGCTACATCCTGGCAATTGGGGGTGAATCCCCCCACTACCTTGGGCGTATTTTCCACCGTCCAATCGGTGCGCCCCGGATCAATACGTTCGGGCGAGAAGGCCAGGAAGAAGTTTTTACCCACTTTGCAAGGCTGTTCCTTACTGCCACCTTGCTCCAACATGGGCAACAACAACTCCTCCGTGGTTCCTGGGTACGTTGTGGATTCTAACACCACCAGCATCCCCGGATGAAGATGTTGTGCGACTGCTTCTCCTGCAGCGATGAGAAAACGCACGTCAGGGTCGCGCGTTTTGTTGAGTGGAGTTGGCACGCAAATGATGGCAACATCTGCGGTGGTTAGAGAAACATAATCGGTCGTGGCGACAATGCGTCCGGCGCCGGGCGCATTCACAGTCCATTTCGTCAGTTCTTCACTGGTGATGTCAGAAATATATGATTCTCCGCGATTGATGGCGTCCACCTTGCGTTCGTCGATGTCAATGCCGATGATCTGGAAACCATTCTTGGCAAAGGCGACCGCCAAAGGCAGCCCCACATAGCCCAAACCGATGATGGCAATTCGGGCCTGATGGTGGGTGATCTTGTTTAGAAGCGTTTGCTTTTCGTTCATCTTCACTCCTTGCGGTATTGAATCTTTCGTCCACGACCTCTGGTGCCGCGACGTCGTTTAGGTTCGAGCTCAGAAATATCGATCTCAACCTGGTTTTCTTGTCCCAAAAAGCGCAGCAACACCACCGCACGGTCGCGAGGAGGCAAATGCTTGACGAAAACAGCTTCCAGGCCCGCCAGCGGACCTGACCGCAATCGTACGATTTCGCCCTCGGAGAAAAGCTCGGTGGGCAATCCTCCGCCGGCGTTCAGGCGTTTCACCTCTTGCCGAATCGCCTCGATGACATCATTCCGCAACGGGAGCGGCTTTTCTTCGGAAGAGACGATTTTGACTACGCCCGGCGTGAAGTTCACCTTTCCCAGCTCCATTTGTTCAGCATCAAGCTGCACGAACAGATAGCGTGGAAACAGGGGGCGCAACTGCACTTTGTTGCGAAACATCTGTAACACTTCGGGCAGATAAACGGTCAGGTGTTGCCTGTGTTCCAACAAATCAGCCACCTGCAGCTCTCTTTGCGGTTTGGTATAGACCACATACCAGAGCATTTCTGTGTTCGTAAGTGACATCATATTAAAAAGAAGATGGCAGGTAACAATGCGCTCCGTCAACCCGTGTCGGACATTGTGAACGGCAGTGGGAGCTAAAAGAGCTGCAACGCACTGCCGGTTTTGGGGATATCCAATTCATCGAATGCAATCAAGAAACCGCCGGCGAACCGGCCGACCGCCACGCGGCCACACGTTTCAAAATATCATCGAGACTATACCGCGGACGCCAGCCTGTCAGCTGCTCGATGCGTGTTGTATCGGGCACCCGGCGTTGCATATCTTCAAAGCCGGGGGCATAGGCCTGTTCATAAGGGATGAAGTGAATGGGGGAATCACTTGCCAGGAGGGTTTTGATGCGTTGGGCCAGCTCAAGAATGCTGATCTCGGTGGTAGAGCCCACGTTGAATATTTTACCGACAGCCTCTTCCGTTTCTAAAAGCGATTCTAACGCTCGAACCGTATCGCTGACATCACAAAAACATCGACTCTGCGAACCATCACCATAGACGGTAATTGGTTCATTTGCCAACGCCTGTTGAACAAATCGGGGTACGACCATGCCATAGCGCCCGGTCTGACGTGGGCCAACGGTATTGAATAACCGGGCAATTACGACTGGAAGCCCATATTTCTGGTGATAAGCCAGCGCCAGAAATTCATCGATCATTTTCGAGGCAGCGTAAGCCCAACGATTGCGGCTGGTTGGTCCCAACACGACATCGTCATCTTCGCGAAATGGAACGCGCAATCCTTTACCATACACTTCGGAAGTGGAGGCAATGAGCACCTTGGCGCGATAGCGAGCGGCTGCCTTGAGTACAGCCTCTGCGCCCATGATGTTCGTCTCGATGGTTTGCACCGGCTGCTCCACCACCAAGCGCACGCCCACCGCAGCGGCAAGATGGACGATGGCTTGATTTTCACTGGCAAGACGATCCAGCACCGGTGTATCGGTGATGCTAGCAATGGCAAATGAAAAGCCAGGACGCTCCACCAGGTGTGCAATGTTTTCGAAACGCCCAGTGGAGAGATCATCGAGAATGGCCACCTTGCGGCCCGAATCCAACAGCCGTTCGGCCAGATGGCTGCCGATAAATCCAGCGCCGCCAGTGATGAGAATGCGGTCAATCATAAACGGTTTGCCGGACCTATCATCGCCCCAGGCGTGAGAACTGTCGACTCAACCAGCTTTTTTGATCTGATCGGCGATGACGCTTCGAAGAGCGTCGTTTTTGGCTCGATGAATCTCCGCTACCCGATTGCCCATCTTCGCCGCTGTAATAACGATTGTAATAATAGTAATAGTAGCCAGAATCAGAGCGGCTGCGATAGCGGTTGAGCACCAGACCCAGCACATGCGCTTTGACCTTTTCCATCTCAGAAAGCACATGCTGCAAAGCTGGCTCGCGAGTCGTTCCTGCATCGACAACGATGATCACACCATCCATTTCGCGACCAAGCACTACCGGGTCGGTTACGGCCAACGCCGGGGGTGAATCGAAGATCAAGATGTCGTGGTTTTTGAGCAGCTGCTCGACAAGCAACTTGAGCTTATGCGAGCCCAGAAGCTCGGAAGGATTATGCGGCAGCTGTCCGCTGGTGAGCAACCAGAGATTATCCACCTGGGTGGGAGAGAGCAGATAATCCAGGTTCTCCGAGAGTTCGTCCATTAACAGCGCACCAGTCAACCCCACCGTATTGGGAACGCCCCACCGCTTGTGCTGGGTGGGCTTGCGCAGGTCGGCGTCAATGAGGATGACCTTTTTTCCCGTTTGCGCCATTACCACAGCCAAATTCGCCGTAGTCGTACTCTTTCCTTCCCCGGGGCCGGCGCTGGTAATCACCAATGTTCGGAGAGGTTTATCGACTCCGGCAAATTGGATGCCTGTGCGGATGGTGCGATAAGCTTCGGCGATGGGCGATCTCGGATCTTCCAATGTGATCAATCCACCTCCTTCCCCTTTTTTGCTACGAGCGATGATGCCTAGCGTGCTCAACGGCGTGATGCGTGCGATGTCATCGGGGGTTTTGATGGTGTCATCCAGATATTCCACCAGGAATGCAGCCCCCAGGCCGATCATTGCGCCCACAATGGCCGCCAATAGCGTATTCATTAGCGTGCGCGGGCGTATTGGTCTGGAGGGCGCCTCCGCCCTTTCCACTACAGTGACGGTGTCCATCGAGTTGGCTTCGGCCAGGCGGATATTCTCTAATTGCGCCAGCACATTGCCAAAGGTATTGCGATATTGGGCCAGACGATCTTCCAATACCGCCTGACGCGACTTGCTTTCGGGGTCGATGTATGAATCCTGAAGCTGTTGGATTTCTGCGTCTGTGGCCTGGATTTCATCACTGAGTTCTTGCAACTGTTGCTGCAATGAGGCTTTCAGCTCCTGATAACGGGCAGTTTGCTGTCGGTTGTTGAATTCGACGAAAACTTCTGGCAGTGCATTGGCCAGCTTGGCGGCAATGACCGGATCAGGATATTCGACATGCAGGTCGATGAGCTGTGTGTCGCGCACCGGTTGCACCGAAACGGCTTTGGCGATTTCATTCGGATAAATGATGCCCTCCAGTCCCGTTTTTGAAATCGCCGCTCTAATCATCTGCCGGGATGTCAGCATTTCTGCATAGGTGCTGGAGAGTCTCTCGGCGGCCAGGATGTCGGCGTAGTTCGAATAGGTTGTGCTATTGCCGCTTTGACTGACCAATAGGCGTGTGGATGCTCGATAAATGGGCGTTTGCTGAGAACTGATGAAGAATGCCGCGGCTCCAGCTACGAATGCAGTGAGTGCAATCATCCAAACCCACTTTTTTAAAAGTTCCCAGTATTGACGTAATTCCATTGAACGTTACTTCTCCTCAGAAATGAAAGACAGTCCGTGGACGGGAGTCCTGCGCCGAGACCGATGAAGTTATCGTTTGCATCATGCTGTGCGAAAGGCGTCTTGCATCTGGCATCAGATAGATTTTTTAGTCGTTGACCTGCTTTAGGATGATGCGTCAAGGGTTTGTTTTTCAAGCTTTGGTTATTGCGTGTTGTCGGAAGAGGGATGCACGAGGAGGGGGGAAGTGTGGCTTGGGGGGCGGATCAGTCCCCAGAGAAATCCCAGGCCCGAGGCGTAGGCTCGTACGACGAGCATGGGGATTGCCACAAGTAAAACCGACGCATCCCGATGGTAGATGTGCGCTAGCAAGTGGAATGCGCTGATGAAGAATATAAGAATCAGAGTCAACGCCAACCATGCCGCCGCCGGGAAAAAACGCCATGCTAACAACGTGAGTGGCAGCAACGCGGCCACCACTATCTGAAGTTTTAGGCTTGGCGTCGTATGCGCGTCGTGCAGTGCATACTCCGGATATTGTTTGGTTAGAAAGGCTTTCCAATAGCCAATCTTGAATTTGCGACGGGCATATTGTGTGAGGCTCTCGACGTGTTTGTGGTAAACTGCTGCCGTGGGAACAAAACTGAAGGTGTGCCCTTCATGAGCGAGTCGATAGGATAATTCGTGATCTTCCACGGCTGCATGGAGGTAACGTGTGTCAAATCCGCCAGCCTCGATGAAAACGTTTCGCCGGTACGCGGCATACGATGTGTCGAGCGCATCGACAGCGCCACTTTCCGCCACGATTTTGGCAATGCGTTGGTAGCGCTCTTCATATTCCAGTTGTACGAAACGGGCGATCAGCGAACGTTGTTGGGTGCGATAGACGCCGCGAGCGCCGCTAATAATCGGAGCGCCGAAAGGCTCCAACAAACGTTCCAGAAAATCGGGGGCTGGTTCGCAGTCGGCGTCCGTGAAGATGAGAATCTCCGCCCGGGCAATTTCGGCGCCAGCATTCCGAGCCGCAGCAGGACCCAGGTGGTCCAATCTCAGCACGTTTGCCCCAGCCCGTTCCGCCACTTCCGCTGTGCCGTCGCTGCTACCATCATCAACAACAATGACTTCATACTGATCCTGGAGAAGAGTCTGAGATTCCAGCGCTTTCAGGCAACGTGGTAAGACGTTCTCTGCATTGTAGGCTGGAATGATCACTGACGCTCTCAGGCTCAGTGGCAGTGGGTTGGGTTTGATCATAACAAATGATAAGATAACGATGCCAGTGTGCAACAAGCAATTTTACATCAGGAATCTAAAAATGAGCCAATTTCTGAATGACTCTGTTTCTTAATCTCACTGGCGAACTATTTTTCCAGCAGGTTTGAAAAGCGACCGGTAGACATTTGGCGCGCTTTCAAAACGCTCCGAGCGGGGGAAGAAGGAATGCGACACAATATGTGGGCGCGTTGCGTCACGAACTTTCACCTCATGGCGTTATCGTTCTTGGACATGGCCCCTCGTTCGATTTTTTTCATGCATTTCCCGAGGCTGCGGCGCATGCAGCGGTGGATCGCTCTACGATGCCAGGTCTGGCGTTTCTGCGTCTGGCAATGTTAGGCCAAATACGCCAGCCAATTCTTCGATGCGTGTCAGATGGTAGTCAACAAACTCAGGTGGGGCGCTATGACGTGGATTGACCAACACGGTGAGCATGTGCATTGCCTTGGCTGGTTTCAGATTCTCGAGTAAATCGTCGACGAACATGCTGCGGTCGGGCTGAATGCCTGTTAGCGCCCTGCATTTGACATAAGCTCTTGTGTCTGGTTTGGGGATGTAATCGACATCCTCCACCCCAATGATGTATTCAAAAAAAGGTTCCAGCTCAAGGGTGCGCAAGACATTCTGGGCATGCCGTGAGGAGGCGTTGGTGAAAATGAGTTTGTGTTGGGGGAGGGCTGCGAGCAATGCTTTCAGACGTGGGTTCGGGCCGATGAATGGCGAAACATCGAAGTCGTGAACATAGGCAAGATAGGGACCCGGTTTCACATTGTGTTCAATCATCAACCCGGCCAGTGTTGTGCCATAATGCCGCCAATAGTGCTTTTGTAGTTTTTTGGCTTCGTCCAGGGGCAGATTTAGCCTCTTGGCCACATACTGCTGAATGCGTTGGTCGATCACCTGCCATAACCCATTGCTGAGCGGATATAGGGTGTTGTCCAGATCGAAGCATATCCAATCTACGTCAGGAGGCGTTCGAGTTTTCATGCCAACCATTATCCCGCGTCTTTTCGGCCTGCGCAAACACGCCCATGGCTAACAATCCCCCAGTCTACCGCGCTGCAAGACCACCGCCATCTTGGGCGACTGAACCTGTATTGAGCTTGCGAAGGATTTTTCTGAGCTATTCGCAAGGAACGGTGCCTGCATCGCCTAAGTTCACTCGACCCATGCACCATGAAAGTAAATTCAGTAGATCACAATTTGCCATGATGCGCAGAGCCGGATCCGTGATCCGGCGGTGATTCGAGCGTCAAACCCGCCGGATTGCGAATCCGGCTGGACACATACTCTCGCAATCGTGATCTAATGAAATTGCCAAGATCGAAATGGCGTCTCCCCTTTGCCGACGCTGATGTTTGAGAGGAGAAGTGTTGGATGGATTTTATTTTGAACCCTAACACGTTTATAATAGCCCTATGCCTATTCATGTTCTACCTCCCGATGTTGCCGACAAGATCGCCGCGGGCGAAGTGGTCGAACGCCCCGCTTCGGTGGTGAAGGAGCTTATCGAAAATAGTTTGGATGCTGGCGCAACCGATATTCGCGTGGAGATCGCGGGCGGCGGCAAACGATTGATTCGTGTCATCGATAATGGTAGCGGCATTCCCGCCGCTGAAGCGCTTCTTGCGTTTCAAAGGCACGCCACCTCCAAGATTCGATCCGCCGATGAACTGGAGCACATTGCCACGTTGGGGTTTCGGGGCGAGGCGCTGGCGGCCATTAGCGCCGTTAGCAAAACTACGCTGATCACCCGCACTGCCGAAGCGGAGATGGGCGTGGAGATCAAGCTGGAGGGGAGTGCATTCGTTGGGCAGCGGGCAATTGGCGCACCGCCCGGAACCAGCATAACCGTTGAACACCTTTTTTGGAATACGCCCGCCCGCAAGAAGTTTCTTCGCACCGATGCCACCGAGGCTGGACACATCAGCAAGATTGTTAGCCGTTACGCCCTGGCCTATCCCGAAGTGCGTTTCAGCTATATGAATCAATCCCGCCTAAGTTTTCAAACTCCGGGCAATGGTGATCGCATGGCAGCGTTGGTCAAGGTGTATGGTGCGGATATCGCCGGGCAGATGCTGCCGGTGGAGCCTGTGAATGATCCCGTCTCGCCCGATATCTCGGTGAGTGGCTTTGTTAGCGCCCCCAGTTTACATCGCGGAAACCGCAGTTATATCGAACTCTTCGTCAATCGCCGCTACATCCAGGATCGCAACCTCACCTTTGCCATCATCCAGGCCTATCATACCCTGCTGATGGTGGGGCGTTATCCTGTGGTGGCGCTTTTCATCGAGATGCCTCCTGCGATGGTGGATGTGAATGTGCATCCTACCAAGGCCGAAGTGCGGTTTCGGGAGACATCGTTGGTTTTTCGGGCCGTGCAGCGTGCCGTGCATCGGGCGCTGCAAGGCGAGGCCCCCATCACGCGCGTCCTGCAAACGCCGGAGGCTTCTACAAATTATCGCAATCAATGGGCAGCGCGACGACAGGCCCTGGTTGGTGCTGGAGAAACAGCAGCCACACCCGGTCAGTTGGCCATGGATATCTACCATCATCGTCAGACCGACGATGCCGAGACGTCGTTGGTGGGAAAGGAGGGATTGACGCCTCCCCCACCTGCAAGCTCCTCTCCATCCACTCAGCATGACCGGCTGCCGCCATTGCGCCCGGTCGGACAAATTGCTGCCACCTATCTCATTGCCGAAGGTCCAGACGGCATGTATCTCATCGACCAGCACGCGGCCCACGAGCGCATTCTGTATGAGAAAATGATGAAGGCTGATCGACAGCCCATCGCCCGACAACAATTGTTGCAGCCCATTACCATCGAATTGGGCGGTCAGCTGGCAGGGCTTATTTCCGAACATATCGACATGCTGAATCGAAGCGGGTTCGAGATCGAGCCGTTTGGCGAAGGTAGCTATCTGTTGCGAGCCGTCCCCGCATTCATGGGCGCGCAAGATCCCCAGCATTTGTTGGAGGAAGTGGCGATGGGATTGGCTAACCGCACCGATCTGGTGGGCCGGGCTCGCGAAGAAGCCATGGTGACCATGATCTGTAAACGGCTGGCCATCAAAGGGGGACAGGTGCTTTCGGTGGCCGAACAGCGTGAACTGCTGCGCCAATTGGAACAATGTGAGAATCCGCGTAGCTGTCCTCATGGCCGTCCTACCATGTTGCACCTCAGCGCGGCGCAATTGGAAAAACAATTTGGGCGTTTGGGGGCCTGACGCCCGCAGGCGCAAGAATGCGATTATTGCACATCTAATCATCCCACCTCATCCCACCTTTTTTATTTCGGGGGCGTAATCTGCGTGTTGCGCTTCAGCGCGTCATTTCATCCTGTTACCGGCAAAATTGGCGCTAACTACAAACATATCGTCTCCAGCAATTCTAAATTTCAGTAGATCACGATTGCGAGAGTATGTGTCCCGCCGGATTCG
>CAZYSY010000069.1:0-3936 GCA_964650295.1 uncultured Caldilineales bacterium
ACTACTAAGGTAGCCCGGCTAGAAACCACGAAGACACGAAGCCACAAAGGCACGAAGAAAAGAAAAAGCTTTGAAATTCTTGGTGTTCTTAGTGTCTTTGCGCCTTTGTGGTGATTGAAGTCGGGTACGTTAGTAGTTACAGAAACAAAGTCTTTCTGGACGCCCTTTGCGACTTGGCGTGAGATTATTTTTAGCGCAGTGGACAAAAATCTCACGGGTAAGACGCTAATTTCAATAGATCACGATTTGCCATGATGCGCAGAGCCGGATCCGTAATCCGGCGGTGATTCGAGCGTCAAACTCGCCAGATTGCGAATCCGGCTGGACACATACTCTCGCAATCGTGATCTACTGAATTTGTGTCAGGTAACCAGGAATCAGATCTATGGTTGGCCCGCCCACGAAGCCAGAGCCAACTTCAGAACGTGGGGTTAAAGCATTTTCCTCAACCGTTCCAAAACATCATCGGTGAAACGTTGCAACAGCCGGGCCACGTATTCTTGAATATCCATGGCGTCATCCTCAATCAGAGGCGTCAAATCCATGGCGAAATCCATAAGATCGGCCATGTCGGTGGCATGGGAGGCATAGTACGTGGCGTTGGCCCGTCTCCGGCCCATCGTGGCCAGATCATATCGCTTGCCGCCGCTGATTTGCGAATCGAACACTGTTACCAAAGCCAGCTGTAGGTTTTCATAACGAGAAACATCAAAGGCGACTTTATCCTCGTCGGTCATCCAGTCTAAATCACGCCAGACCTCACAACCGTACAACTTGCGGGGGCGTTCTTCTTTGGGTAGGCTGCGAATGGCGGCCAGTGTTTTGATGACGATGCCGATGTGGGTGTCGTGCTTGTCTGCGGGATTGTGGGTGTAGACGATCTCAGGTCGGGTGGCCCGCAAGATGGCGATCAAATCATCAACCGGCTGCAGGTTGCCCGGGTCTTTAACCGCGCTGCTAGGGTAATCGAGCAGGAATTGAGCTGCATATTCACCGATGAAGGCGGCCTTTTTCTGTTCTAGCACTCGCACGCGGCGCATGTCTTCATCGGTGTAGTGTGCGTAAACGCCCGCTCGCGGGCTGCCCGCGCCATTGGTTACGACCACGCCTGTGAACCATTTGTCAGGCTGGCCAAAGGCGTCCAGGATGCCGTCGATGGCCATGATCTCCAAATCGTCTTGATGTGCGCCGATGGCGAGATAGGTGGTGCGGGTCAGGGCCTCGTCCTCAGGGGCGCCGTCGGGAATGTAAAGTTGGGCATTGGGTTGATGAAGATTCACGAATTCACTCCTTTATCGTTAATCATTTCAATTGATATTCACCCAGAGCGTATTCGACCGCGACCTGGGCGTGGATGAGGGTGGTGTCGAAAACAGGAACGTCGATATCACCTTGGCCCACCAAGAGTCCGATCTCGGTGCAGCCCAAGATGACGCCCTGTGCGCCGCGGGCCACAAGATGCTGCATAATCTCGATGTAGCGATTCTTGGACTCGGCGCGAATTTCACCTACCACCAGCTCTTCGTAGATGATGCGGTGCACGTCGGCCCGCTCAGCCTCATCAGGAATCAGCACGGTCAGGCCATGACGGGCTTCAAGGCGCCCTTTGTAGAAATCCTCCTCCATAGTGAATCGGGTACCCAGCAGGCCAATGGTTTGGATGCCGCGAGCCTTGATCCGAGACGAGGTGGCGTCGGCGATGTGCAGCAAAGGAATGCCGATGGCCGCATCCATATCATCCGCCATTTTGTGCATGGTGTTGGTGCAAAGCACGACGAAGTCCCCTCCGCCTGCTTCCACCTGCCGGGCCGATTCGATCATGCGAGTGGTTAACTCCTCCCACTGGCCTGCATGCTGCATGGTCTCGATTTCAGCGAAATCCACCGAAACCATGACGCTTTTGGCTGAATGCAGCCCGCCCAGTTTCGCCCGCACCTCTTCGTTGACGATGCGATAGTATTCGATGGAAGATTCCCAGCTCATGCCGCCAATGAGACCGATGGTTTTCATGTTGCAATCTCCTGTTTTGAAAGAAATTTTTGAGCACGAGGATGACGCTGATGGGTGCATTCAAAACAATCTACGCCCATCCGCGAGCAGAAGCGATATCAACGTTCCGATTCCGCCAGCACCGACGGATGGCTGCGTCTGTCGTCGATCTGGATGCGCGAGGGAAGGCTGGCGGCCGCGATGGATTGCCCAACGCGGCGGCTCTTCTCATCGGGCAGTTGGATGGCGATGTGGCTCAGTTCGGGGAACTCTTGGACGATGAGGGATTGGGCTGTCTCCAAGATAATCGAGCCGCCTACGCCCGAAGTCACGCGTCCCAAAATGAGCACATGCTCGATATCGTAAAAATCAGCATAGTGGGCCAATGCGTAGCCCAGATAAATGCCAATCGTCTCCCAAATGCGCCGTGCACCTTCGTGGCCAGTTTCCAGATATTTTTGAATGGACTTGAGTCGAGCGGCCTTGGTTTCGCCCACCGGTGTGAGGCCCACGCGGGGGGCAAGGCGAAAGACTGCCTGCTGCGAAAAATAAAGCGCCCCCGCCCCCCGATCGCCTGACCACTCGTCCACGGGCGCGGTCGAAGCATAATCCACAGGAGCAAAGGCCAACTCATTCAACCAATCGGTGATGGCTCCCGCCCGATTCACATAGCCCACCGCCTCGCTGGATCCCATGGCAATGCCCAAAATGGCGTTCACGCCTAATGACATCGACCCCGCCAATGCGGTCACTTCGCCATCGTTGACCACCTCCAATGGCACGCCAAACTGCTCTTGGATGCGCTCGAACATGGTGCGGATTTTGTCGAATCGATCGGCGGGGATGCCGCGAAAGAGAGAAGCTACTCGCGGCTGATTATCCACATAAACGCCAGCCGAACTACCGCCGATGGCGTCCAACCGCGGTAGATGCCCAGCAGCCTCCTGCAGCGCAGCCATGATACGATGATAGTGATACTCTGGATCTCGTTGCTCCACGGGCTCCCACACCTTTTCGGCGCTAAAAATAGGTTTGCCATCTACCACGGCCGAGACCTTGACATCGGAAGCGCCTAAATCGAAGCCGATGCGATAACCATCAAGATGACGGCCCAGGGGTTGACTGATCTCGTTGGCCATGGGAGCTGCATCAACTTCACAAATCTCCACCGTAAAAGGTCGGCGGTAGACCTGATCGCCCATAAAGTGATGGTCGAAGGCCCGGGCGCCGCCAGGCGCATAGAGACGGCGAATATATTCACCAATCTCCCGCGGTCCGCCAATGGTGATCTTCCATCCCCCTCGTTGCCATAACAGGAACTTCACCAGACGCTCGACGTAGAAAAAATTTTCCTCCGCCCGGGGATGGTCAGGCGGAAAGATGATGGTCTCATAACGTGAGATGGCCCCTTGGGTGCGTTCCAGAGTGATCACCAGAGGTATAGCGCCCGCGGCCTGCGCAGCTTCGCGAAATGCATGGTTGGCCAATACCGCCGGGCGGAAATTAGAATCAAGAGGAGGAGCGATGGTAGGAGGAATTCGCTTCATCATTATATTGTGGGGAGAAAAAGGAACGCGTCATCGAGCGCTTGTTCGCCACCAGGGGCGCACACTCAATGCAGAATGGAAGAAAGCGATCAGAAAGACGAGTAACGATTCACGTCTTCCCTCCCCGCTCCGGGATGGTGGGGGAGGTGATTTGGAGAGAAATCGCCTGCGTCCAAGACGCCATCGACGCAGATCGACAGGCGGCCGCAGGCCCTCAGCCCTGATTTCAATCGGCAGGAAGCATGAACATGAAATTTGTATCGGGCTGTCAGTCATTGTATCACAACACGCCCATGGATTCATGGTTCTCCGGAAACCGAAGTAAGCGCCAGGCAAGATGATTGACACACACAGATATCGAGCGTATAATTCGTCATACAACCATACAACTCAACAGGTC
>CAZYSY010000070.1:0-6537 GCA_964650295.1 uncultured Caldilineales bacterium
ACTAAGGTAGCCCGGCTAGAAACCACGAAGACACGAAGCCACAAAGGCACGAAGAAAAGAAAAAGCTTTGAAATTCTTGGTGTTCTTAGTGTCTTTGCGCCTTTGTGGTGATTGAAGTCAGGTGCGTTAGTAGTTACAAAAGAATATGAACGACAGCGGTCAATTTCTGTTTGCCCAAGCGCCAAAATTCCTGTAAGATTGTTGTATGAGCGAAGTCCTCCTTTTAGATTTAGTCCGCCAGCTTGAAGAACGGTTTGCTGAAGGTCGTTATGCGAGCGGCTTTGCCTTGGGAAGACATATCTTGCAATATTATCCCAGACATCTTCTTACCTATAGATTGATGGGATTGGCTGCTTTGGATGCTGGGCTGGTGGATGATAGCGTGGATCTCTTGCAACGGGCATTGAGCGTTGATCCTGAAGATGGTCAAATGTGGGCTGCCCTGCATGATGCCGCCACCAGACTTGATTTACATCCTGATGCTGAGGTTGCAGGCGCTTATGCCCATGATTTATTGCAACCGGAGTTGGGCGTTTCCCCAATTGCGCGTGGACATGCTGCTGCCCGCGCAGGAGATTGGGATTGGGCTTATGACGAATATCACAAGGGGTTTCAGATCTATCCGATGCGTATGGATGCAGGGGTGGGAATGATGACAGCGTTATTCGAGCTTGAACAGTGGGAATCCTCATTGAGTGTAGCGCTGCAAATTCTTACTGAAATGCCCTTTTGTTTGAAATCATTGTGGATTGCCGCGCTGAGCGTCATAGAGTTGGGGCAAAGGGGGGATTTGTTGGAAAAATGGCTGCGCAAGGCCCGTAGCATCGATCCTGATGATATCTACATTACACGATGGCATGGGGGGGTATTTGATGAATTGTCGTTGCCCGTTTCTGCGACATTGCCCGCCTGGGATGCTTCGGAATCTTGGGATTATACGCACAGCGCCTCCTCTTCGAGTTGAGAAACGTAACCGCCAGATGGTTCGATTTTCGAGGAAATCGTTGCAATGTCAGGCGTGTCACTTTCGTGAGTGAGGATCGAATCTTGGGGAAAATAGGGATAAGTGTGGCAAAATGGACGAAAATTATGGCTCATTGGGGACTTAAACCTCTTCAGACGTGGACACCCCACAAAAACCAATTGAGCCAAAATTGGTTTGAAGTTATCTTCCCAAAAACATCGTTGCCAGTATGCCCGGCTTCAGCATTAATAGCCCTTTTCCGCCTTTTGGCCGCACGGGTTAGATTTTTCGAGGCGGGCATACCTGGCACACACAAAAAACAAGGAGTCAAATGACGATGGAACGCACTTTTGTTATGATCAAGCCCGACGGCGTGCAACGCGGACTCGTTGGCGAAATTATCCACCGCTTCGAGCGTCGCGGTCTCAAAGTCGTGGATATGAAATTCGTTCATGTCTCACGCGATCTGGCAGAAAAGCACTACGCCGTGCACAAGGGCCGCCCCTTCTATGATGGCCTCATCGAGTACATCACCTCCGGCCCCGTGGTCGCGATGGTGCTGGAAGGCACCAACGCCATTACCGTTGCCCGCAACACGATGGGCGCCACCAACCCTACAGATGCCGCCCCGGGCACCATTCGCGCCGACTTCGGTATCGAGATCGGCCGCAATCTGGTGCACGGATCCGACGGCCCCGAGACCGCAGCCTTCGAGATCGGTCTGTGGTTCGGCGATGACATCCCCGGCTGGGAGCGCGACGTCGATCACTGGATTTTCGAATAGGCGTCTGACCCGCCCGGGCGGGTTTTGCAGCTAATTTCAAGCGTGATGAAGCCCGCCCGGGATTTTCATCACGCTTTTTGTTATCCGCAAATTAACCCGCGATTCACTTTTTTCATTCTGAGGAATAACAGTATTCGCATCGTTCACAATGAGCAATGCCCCCACACAGGAGGGAGAAAATGACGAAACTCCCCAAAATCGCCGTTCTCACCGGCGCCGGCGTCTCCAAAGCCAGCGGCATCCCCACCTATCGCGATGGTGCGGACAGCCTGTGGAACAACTATCATCCCCAGGAGCTGGCTACGCCCGAAGCCTTCGCCCGCGACCCACGACTGGTATGGGAATTCTACGATTGGCGGCGTCGGAACATGGCCCGCGCCAAGCCCAACGCCGCCCATATCACCCTAGCCGAGATGGAAGCCGCTCTGCCAAATTTTACTCTGGTCACCCAGAACATCGACGGCCTGCACCGGGAAGCGGGCAACCGCAACATCCTCTACCTGCACGGCGACATCTGGCTGGTGCGCTGCACCGAATGCGACTATCGCGACGAAGATCGCCGCGTGCCCCTGCCCGAGCTGCCGCCCCGCTGTCCCCGTTGCGGCGCCATGCTGCGGCCAGATATCGTCTGGTTTGGCGAAGCTCTGGATGCCCGCACATTGAATTTGGCCGAACAGGCTTTTCGCCGGGCGGACATCGCCCTGGTCGTGGGCACATCGGCGGTCGTGTATCCTGCCGCCTATCTGCCCCACTACACGCGGGAGCACTTCGGCCAGATCATCGAATTCAATATGGATCGCACCGATCTCTCCGTCTATGCCCATGAGGTCATTCTGGGACCCGCAGAAATGACTTTGCCCAATTGGTGGCAGCGATTCAAGGATGAGTACGGCATCTCCTGATCGGGTCCAATAACGTTCTGTTTGGTCATCCCCCTGCTGTCAGTTACAATGAGATCATCCGCCCGACCCTGGTGGCAATCGATCCTCGCCACTCTTGCCCGCATTTGGCACCGCGCCAGCGACCGCATATCCTTACCTATGTCCAAATGGCCTCCTTTCTGGATTGAAATCAACGATCTGGCAGTGCTGGACGCGATCAAGCGCGTGCCCCGGCATCAATTCGTGCCCGAACATTTGCAGGATCAGGCCTACGAGGACCGCCCGCTGCCCATCGGCCAGGGCCAGACCATCTCCCAGCCCTTCGTGGTGGCGCTGATGACTCAGGCGCTGGAATTGACGCCCGAATCCAAAGTGCTGGAAATCGGCACTGGCTCCGGGTATCAGACCGCGATTCTGGCGGAGCTGGCAGGCCAGGTCTACACTGTGGAAGTGTTGCCGGAACTGCAGGAGCGGGCCCGACGCATCCTGGATGAGCTGGGCTACACCAACATCCACTATCGGGTGGGCGATGGCTGGCTGGGCTGGCCCGAAGAGGCCCCCTTCGATGCTATCATCGTCACCGCTGCCGCGCCCGAATGGCCCCAGGCATTGATCAAGCAGCTTGCCGAGGGCGGACGCATGGTTATCCCCGTGGGCGAACGCGATTGGAACCAGACCCTGTGGCTGCTCACCAAGCTGGATGGCCAGCTCATCAAAGAATCTCTGGGCCCGGTTCGCTTTGTGCCCCTTGTCAAACCCAATCAACCCGGCGACGCGCCATCCCGCACCTGAGCTGCGAAGACCTGCATAAAAACAGGGCTTCTTCTCTCCCTGGATCGGCAGTTTTCCCGCTCTCTCAATCTCCAGTTTCTCATTATGACCCGAATCCTCATCGTCGGACACAAAGGCCAGTTGGGCCGAGTCCTCTACAACTACCCCTCCGAGCATGAACGCCTGGGCATGGATTTGCCCGAGCATGACATCACCAACGCTCCCGAGACTCTGTACGCCCTGCGGGAGATGCGCCCGCAGTTGGTCATCAACACCGCCGCATTCACCAATGTGGACGCGGCTGAATCTGATCCTGACCTGGCCTACCGCATCAACGCCCATGCCGCGGGCAATCTGGCCCGGGCCTGCCGCGATCTGGGCGCATCCCTGCTGCACATCTCCACCAATGAGGTGTTCTCTGGTCAGCGTGGGGGCCAGCTCTACGACGAGTGGGATGTGCCGGACAATCTGCACGGCAGCACCTATGCCCGCTCCAAATTGGCGGGCGAGAACGCCATCCGTTTTTTCAATCCCGAGATACGCATCATCCGCATCGCCTGGCTTTTCTCTCCGGGCGGCGTCAACTTCCCGGCCAAGATCGTGGCCGCGGCCGACAAGCACGGTGCGCTGAAAGTCGTCGATGATGAGTTCGGCAACCCCACCTATGCGCCCGATCTGGCCGAGGCCATCTACAAGCTCATCGATCTCAAAGCCCCGCCCGGCGTTTATCATCTCACCAACAGCGGCGTTGCCAGCCGCTACGAGATGGCCAAACTTGCGCTGCAACTCACTGGCCGCGGGCATATCCCCATCGAACCCATCCCCCACACCGCGTGGCAGCGGGCCGCGATCCCGCCCTTGCAGGCCGTGTTGGCCAACCGGGCCGCGTCCGCACTGGGCGTCACCCTGCGTCCCTGGCAACAAGCCCTGGCCGACTGGGCGGAAAAGGTCAGTAAGCAGTAATCTAGTACTCAGTCAATTGTAGTTTGATAGAAATCCTCTTGTGGCCGTGGCCTTTACCATCGAGTAAACTCGGACTCTCCAGGCGCTTTGCGCCAGCGGTCGACCTCCGTCGACCGTCTCTGGTTGGTGAAGGGACGGCGTAGGCCGTCCGTTGGCCAGAGACCAATAGAGACCGACTTCATTCGGCCTGTCGGGCCGACCGTCGCCTTCTTCCCTCAAAGCAGACTTGACTTAGTACTAGTTACCTGACACAAATTAGCTTTGACCGCCGTCATCAGCCGAATGAATTCGGTTCTTGGGGCGCAGCCCCCTCCTTTGCTTCCTCCCCCACTCCGAGACGGGCAGGGGAGGAGATGTGGAGAGGAATTGCCTGTGCCGCCCGTCCCCCTGCGGGAACGGTTCCCAGTCGCGATTTTGCAATTTATATTTTTAACAGAGTTACTACTAAGGTAGCCCGGCTAGAAACCACGAAGACACGAAGCCACAAAGGCACGAAGAAAAGAAAAAGCTTTAAAATTCTTGGTGTTCTTAGTGTCTTTGCGCCTTTGTGGTGATTGAAGTCAGGTACGTTAGTAGTTACTTAACAGAAGGGCTGTCAGCGCAGGCTAACAGGCGGCCGGAGGCCCTCAGCCCTGATATCAATCGATGGGCAACTGGACATGAAATTTGTGTCAGGTTGCTAAATCATACAATAAAGTTTTTCGAGGTCCATAATTTGTAAGCATCCTGTAAGATTTACCGGGTAAACTTTGAGCATTCATCATACTCCCTCAGAATCCCAACTGGCCTCCTCTTGCTGGCCCGTCCTTGGATTTCCCTCCCATTCTTCTCATGGCGCAATGAAAAACCGATACCCACTTATTTCCTCCTCCGAAATTACGCCCGAACACCTCTATCGCTCTCGCCGTCGCTTTCTGAAAGGAGCAGGCGTGGTAGCCCTGGCCGCCGCATTGGCGGCCTGCGGCGTGCCAGGGCTTGAAGACAATTTCGAAACTCCGGGAGGCGTTTCGGGCGCCGCTGCCAGCGGCGATCCTCCCCCCCCTACGCCCGGTTCACATCCGGCGGATGAGCTTGGAGTGACGGCCAACACCTGGGATCAAATAACCCACTACAACAATTTTTACGAATTCACCACAGACAAGACCAAGGTGGCCCGCATGTCCCAAAACTATCCTAGCGAGCCATGGCGGGTGGAGGTGGGCGGGCTGGTGGAAACCCCGCGCACCTTTGATCTGGATGATCTACGCAAATTCGAAGCAGAAGAACGCGTCTATCGTCTGCGTTGCGTCGAAGCCTGGTCGATGGTTATCCCGTGGATGGGATTTCCACTTTCCCGCCTGCTGAATGAGGTAAAACCGCTATCGCAAGCAAAATTTGTGCGCTTCCAGACCATTTTCGATCCCGACGGGTTGCCAGGGCAACGTAATCCTGTTTACCAGTGGCCCTATGTCGAAGGTTTGCGCATGGATGAAGCCATGCATGAGCTAACACTATTGGCGACGGGTTTGTACGGTCAGCCACTCCCCATGCAAAACGGGGCTCCTGTGCGGTTGGTCGTTCCCTGGAAATACGGTTTTAAAAGCATTAAATCCATCGTCAAAATCGATATGGTGGAGGAGATGCCTGTCTCACTATGGATGGCGGCTGCACCCAATGAATACGGCTTTTACGCCAATGTCAATCCCGATGTCAACCATCCTCGTTGGTCGCAACGCACCGAACGTCGCATCGGCCAGCGCAAACGTATCGAGACTATGATGTTCAACGGTTACGCCGAACAAGTGGCCCACCTTTATGCAAGCATGGACCTGCGCAAAAATTTCTAAGTAGATGCGCATTTGAAACCTGAGAAAAGTGCTGCACAGTTTGACGAACATGGACGAAGATCAACGGATAGTAACGACGATTCGCTTCATCCGCCTTCGTCCTTTCATCTATCTTCGCCTGATGAATTGGAAGCATTTCCAAGGTTTATTTCAAATTCATGCCATCAACACCTTGGTCGATCGTCTGACAAATAATCTCTGAAAAGTCGTAACTACTAACGTACCCGACTTCAATCACCACAAAGGCGCAAAGACACTAAGAACACCAAGAATTTCAAAGCTTTTTCTTTTCTTCGTGCCTTTGTGGCTTCGTGTCTTCGTGGTTTCTAGCCGGGCTACCTTAGTAGT
>CAZYSY010000071.1:0-15206 GCA_964650295.1 uncultured Caldilineales bacterium
AAGCTGGCCGCGCAGCGCTGTATGCGTCTGGGCAACATCCAGGTTGTTCCCATTGTCGACACTTATATGAGTTACACCATCTGGATGGCGGAAAACACCATGCAACCCGCCACCGCGGCCCAATTGCATTTTCTGAAATTACTGAAAGCCGAAGGTTATCTGAATGAGGAGGAGCCTGTGCGAATCGATGAAACCCTTTCTGGGTGATCTGTTCACATGAGGTTCGGTGTACCAGTGGTGATGGATAAGACGCACGTGCGAAGCGCTTCGTCCCAAGGGCGGGGGAAGTTCTCAGCTGTTACGCTCTTTTGAGATGACGCGTAAAATGTCGGGACCGTACTCGCCCAATCGCCAGGAGCCCAGCACATCCAAAGCCCTCAAATCCCCCATGTTGGATGGACCGGCATTGGCAATGGTCATCAACACATTGTTGGTCATGACCACATCAGGATCGACGCCTCGCTCAACAGCTTTGGCTGTGCGCCATTGCCGCAAAGCTTCATACCTGGCCATGGCGTTATCATCTGGACGTCGCCCCGATGACTGCCGGACAGGAGGGAGGGGCGGCGACGCTTTTTGCGCTCGTCGGATAATGCCTACCAGCTTGCGCGCCAGATGAGACGGGAAACGACGCGGAACGCCGGGCACCCGCATGAGCTCAGCTTCGCTGCGGGGCAAGGTTCGGGCCAATGCCACCAACGCCTCATTGCGCAGCACCCGGTAGGGCGGCACATCTCTCTGGCTGGCCCGCTGTTCACGCCAATCGAACAACGCGTTAAGCACCGCCTGCTGCTGTGGCTCCAAGTCGCGAGCGCCGCTTAACCGCCAGAAGCTTACAGGTTCTTTCTCGTGCCAACGAATCCGCGTTAAGGTTGCGAAGACCTCCTGCGCTTCTTCCCACCGGCCAACAGCTCGCAATTCCTGCTCAATGCGATCTCGCAACGGCAACAGGAAGTGGGTGTCCATCCGGGCGTATGAAAGCTGGCGGTCAGAGAGCGGACGATTTCCCCAGTCGGTGCGTTGCATTTTTTTATCCAACTTCACCCCAAAATGCTCATTGAGAATCGACGCCAGCCCCGGACGCTGCCATCCCAAAATTCTTGCGCCCCATAGCGTATCGAACAATCGACCAAAAGTCCAACCAAAATCCTTGTTCAACAGCAACACATCATTCTCTGCCGCATGCATGGTCACCTCCACATCCTCCCGCTGGACCAGCTCGGCCAAAGGCGCCAACGCCCGCAGCGCCAGCGTATCGATGATGTAATCTCGCTCATCGGTGGAAATCTGGATCAGGCAGATCTGATAATGGTAAGCGTACATGCTGTTGGACTCAGTGTCCAGAGCGAAACGCCCAGCCCGATTCAGGTCGGTCACCAATAATTTCAATTGGGGGGCGGTGCTGATGAGGGTGGGAGGAGAAAGTGATGACAACATAGGCTCATTATCGCCAACTGATGGATGCTTGTCTATTCTCGAACCGGGCGAGTACAATGGGAGCACGCTCATTTCATTTTAGCGAATCTTATGTTTGAATCACGAGGCTATAAACTTCTCATCACTTACGATTATCTGCCAGGTCGCGAGATGGCTTATCGCCGATTTATGATCAACCAATGGCTTCCAGCCATGCAAACGCTGGGACTGGAACCGCTGGAGCTGTATCATACCATGTGGGGTGCGTATCCGCTGCGGCTGGTGGTGATGCACGCGGCCGATGCCAAAATCTTGCACGACGCCTTGCATAGCGGCGAATGGGATTTTTGGTGGAAGCGATTGCACCGTTTTGTCAACAATTCTGATTTCTGCATCGTCCCTGCTCAGGATTGGTTTCAGTTTTGCAACAACGAGGTGGAGCCCTGATGAGATGGCGATCCTTTGCGCAACAGGCCAGCGAATTGAGCGTTCCCCTGACGCAGGAGCAGATCGATCGATTCCGACGTTACACTGACCTGCTGCTGAATGCGAACCGACGCATCAACCTCACAGCCCTGCGGGATGAGGCGTCGTTAATGACGAAATTCTATTTGGACGCGCTGGGCTTGCTTCCGGTCATCGCCCGATATGCAGGTCTTTCGCCCGACCAACTGCGTATACAACCCTGGTGCGCAGCCGATGTGGGATCGGGCGGGGGTGCGCCCGCTATCCCATTGGCCATTGCCTGGCCTGATCTGCGCTATACGCTCATTGAATCCATCGCCAAGAAAGCCCGATTCTTGGATGAGACCGCAGCCTCCTTGGGTCTAAATATGACTGTGGTCATCGACCGGGCGGAGAACGCAAGCCGCAGTTCAAAGCATCGTGAGCGCTACGATCTGGTCACAGCCCGGGCCGTAGCGGCGCTGGCCACGCTGGTCGAACTGACCCTGCCCCTGGCCCGCGTCGGCGGACTGATCGTGCTGCCCAAGGGTGCGAAAGCGCAAAAGGAAGCCGATAACGCGGCACGCGCCATCGAAGTGCTGGGCGGAACGCTGGTGGGCATCGAACAATTGTCTATCCCAGACGTTGATGCAACCAGGATGGCGGTGATCATCCGCAAGACAGCGCCCACGCCCGACCGCTATCCCAGGCGTCCGGGCCTGCCCAACAAAAAGCCGCTATAAGTAAAAACGCTGGGAATCGAAGGTTTAGTAGATGCACATTTAGACCTTGAGAAAAAGAGTCCGCACATATAGACAAACATGGACGAAGGTTGACGAATAGAGGCGATGATTCGCTTCGTTCACCTTCTTCTTTTCATCTATCTTCGTCAACTTGAATTCCGTAGATCACGATTACGAGAGTATGTGTCCGGCCGGATTCGCAATCCGGCGGGTTAGACGCTCGAATCACCGCCGGATCACGGATCCGGCTCTGCGCATCATGGCAAATCGTGATCTACTTAAATTCTCGACAATCGTGGCTGTGGCCATGCCGTGCCCGATGCACATCACCTGCAAACCATAACGCCCACCCGTCTGTCGCAGCTCGTGCACCAGCGTGGTCATGATGCGAGCGCCGCTGGCCCCCAGAGGATGGCCCAGAGCGATGGCGCCTCCGCGGGGGTTCACTCTGGCAGGAACGGGTTGAATTTCAGCCATCCACGCCAGCACCACCGAAGCAAAGGCCTCATTGACCTCGAAGATGTCGATATCATCCACGGTAAGACCTGCTCGTTTCAGCACCTCACGCGTGGCCGGGATGACGCCAGTGAGCATGAGGATGGGATCATCGCCTACGACCACCCGGGCCACGATGCGAGCCATTGGGTCCAAATTGTAACGCTTCATCGCCTCCTCCGACATCACCACCAATGCAGCCGCGCCATCGCTGATCTGGCTGCTATTGCCTGCGGTGACCACGCCATCCTCCTTAAATGCAGGTCGCAGCGCCAGCATCTTCTCCAGGCTGGCGTCGAAGCGGATGCCCTCATCGATGGTGACGAAATGGGAACCAGCGCCGCCATCAGGCGCTCGCACGGGCACGATCTCCTCCTCGAACAGGCCTTCGCGAGTGGCCCGGGCGGCCAGCATATGACTGGCATGCCCCAGTTCGTCCAACTGCATGCGGCTGATATTCCATTTTTCGGCGATGAGCTCAGCAGAAATGCCCTGGGGCACCAGATCGAAAGGGAACTCATCGGGCCAGGTTTGGGGATAGTCGGAGGCCATAGGCACGCGGGTCATGTGCTCGACGCCGCCCGCCACGACGATATCCATATCGCCGACAATGATGGACTGAGAGGCAAAATGCACTGCCTGCTGGCTGGACCCGCACATGCGGTTGATGGTGACGCCGGGCACGGTAACAGGAAAGCGGGCGTTGAGCGCCGTGAGGCGGGCGATGTTTGCTCCCTGCTCGCCGATGGGCGTGACGCAGCCTAGGATCACATCATCCACATCTGCGGGATCAACGCCAATGCGGGCCACAGCCTCTTTCACGGCGATGGTGGAAAGGGTCAGGGGCAGCACGCCGCTGAACACGCCGCGGCGGCGTCCGATGGGAGTGCGCACCGCAGAAACAATGTAAGCTTCTCGCATGAGAAATCTCCGTTCAAGGCTCGTAGTTGTGGAATGGATTGCAGGGTTGAGGTTCAGAATGGTCTTTGTCAAACGGATGGTTTTTGGGCTATACTCGAGCGGTGGGCAAGTCCCGTCCATCATCTTGTGTTCAGGAGTTTTTTATGAGTATCTCGCCCGAATTGTTTGCATTGTTACGATGTCCCGCTTGCGTTAGCCAGGGCGAAGACGCCGGACATTTGAAATTGGTCAAGGAAGTGTGGCTGGTGTGCCATGATTGCGGCCGCAAGTACCCTATCCGCGATGATATCCCCGTGATGCTCATCGAAGAAGGAGACCGCTGGCAAAATGCACCGGTGGATTCTCTGCCCGACACGCCACCCGAACCGGTGGTCTGAACGTTTTGGGGTAGTGGTTATTTTGGTCTGATGTTTGCATTCCGGCTCGTTGCCATGGTATGCTCTCGAGCCATTTGGCGATAAACCTCGGCCGTGGCCCGGGCGATCTGCGTTTGGGTGTAGTTGGCCAGCACCCGCTCACGCCCACGTCGTCCCAGTTCCCGCCGCAGCACTGTATCCTCCTGCAAGTTGCGTAAATGGGCAGCCAGGGCGTCGATGTCGTCTTCGGGAAAGATCAAGCCGTCGCTGCCGATGACGTAAGGGATTTCGCCGCTGTCGGAGCCGACGACCGGGGTTTCGCAGGCCATGGCCTCCACCAGCACTCGCCCGAATTGTTCCTTCCAACGCGGGGTGGTGCGGGAGGGCAAGACCAACACATCGATCGAACGATAGAAATCGGGCATTTCCAGCGATGGGCGTTTGCCCAACCAGTGCACGCGATTGCCCACCCCTAATTTATCGGCCAGGGCCTGTAGCGGTATTTCTTCTGAGCCCGCTCCCACTAGATGCAGCTCCCAAGACGCGGACAGCTGAGCGCAGGCCCGAATCAACACATCCAGCCCCTTGGCAGGGATGACGCCGCCGGCGTAGCCAATGGTAAATGGATGCTTGGGGCGAGGTTGTGCGGGCGGTGAGAACAGGTTGGGGTCCACACCAAATTGAGGGATGACCGAAACCGGGCCGGTATACCCCTTAGCTCGCAATACGGCCTCGGCATCATGATTGCCGGCAATGGCATGGTGGGCGTGATGGTAGTTGTAGCGCTCCCACCAGTCAAAGGGGAAAGGATAACGACGATTTATGTTTTGCCAGGTAAAAAACAGCGCCGGTACATCCAGCTTGACCGCCAGGCCCACCGCCCGCCGCGTGGCCAAGTTGTAGGGCTCCTCATCGATATGAAGCAGATCGGGTCGCAAATCATCCAGTTCCGCCGCCAATCTGGGGTAATAATGGAAGTGAAAACGCCCGTTAAAGCGAATGGGCGTCACTCGCAGTTCATACCCATTGGTAAAGGCCCGCTCCAATGGCTGCTCACCCCGGTCATCTTTCCATTTGGGCGGCACCAGCACCGTCAGTTGAATGTCTGGCTCGCGGGCCAATGCTTCCAACTTTTTTTGGTAGACGCCCACAATGCAGGCTTTGGAGATCATCACAACATGCATGCGGGCATTTTATCATCTCAGTTGCAGACAGGCCAACCTTAACCGAATTGCGATCTAGCTCACCCTCTCTCTTGCCATCCCGCCAACGGGCATCTATAATCGAAGAAGGTATGAATTGCGATTCATTACTCACAGATAATAAGTCGCAGGCCTGCATGCGGCCAAAGTTTGTGAAACGTGAAGCTGTGATGTCCTCACGTTCTCATGCAATCACCACTGCATTATTTCCGAAGGGATTATCATGAATGAAAAATTCACACATTTAACCACAATGGAACTCTTTCAGGACCTGTCCCAGGACGATCTCAAGGAACTAGATCGCATCACCACCATGACCACAGTGCAGAAGGGAAAAATATTTTACCGACCTGAAGACACCGGTGAGGTCATCTTTATTCTCAAAAAGGGCACGGTTCAACTTTATCGCATCTCACCCGAGGGTAAAAAATTGGTGATCTACACTCTGGGAGATGGGACGTTGTTCGGTGAGATGAGCCTGTTGGGCCAACGTTTGCACAACATTTTCGCAGAAGCGATTACAGACTGCACCATTTGCGTCATGAACCGCGATGAGATGGAACGACTGCTACTATCTCGCCCGCAAATAGGATTGCGAATGCTTGAGATCACCGGCAACCGCTTACGCGAAACTGAAGAGCAACTGGAGGCGTTGGCGTTCAAGAGCATCCCTTCACGATTGGCTGCTTTATTATTGCGCCTGGCTCGGGATGAAAATGAGGTCACCGGGTTAACGCACCAGGATATGGCGGAAATGATTGGAACGTATCGCGAGACCACCACCCAGACCCTGAACGACATGAAAGCGCAGGGATTATTGGAAATCGGCAGGCGTCGCATCACCATCCTCGATAAAGACGGCCTGCGGCAGATTGCAGAAAAATAGGCCCGATTATGACCTTCAACTGGCGTGACGCCGCCCTTAGTATATTGACTCTGTGGTGGCGTTTGGCCAAGCCCTGCACTGTTGGCGTGCGGGGCATTGTTTGGAACAAGGCGGGGGAGTTGTTATTGGTGCGGCACAATTATGGCGGGCGGCGCTGGTTCCTGCCGGGTGGTGGACATCGCGGCAGTGAAAGCCCAGAGGAAGCAATGGTGCGAGAAATGCGAGAGGAAACAGGGCTGGAAGTTGAGATCGTCGGGCTGGTGGGGGTGTATTTCTACACCGGTTGGTACAAACGAGATCACATCTATATCTTCGCCTGTCGCTACGTCGATGGCGAGGTGCATCACGTGGGAGGCGAGATCGCAGATATCGGCTGGTTCTCACCTGAGAATCTGCCGCCAAATCAGATGGTTGCACTGGATCGCATTCTGGATGACTGGCGCAGTGGTGTGGCGGGCTACGGGCGTATTGAAGGCGAGGAAAAGGGGGAGATTTAAAGAAAAGAACAGGCGCGAGGGGACAGAACCTGAAACAGCGTCGTAGGAATTTGACAACATTTCCGGAAGTGGTATAAAATTCAGGGTGTGCAAACGTTTGCACAATGTCGATAAAACATTACGGGAAACCTGCCCACATCATCAGTATCACCCACTTAACACTGTTCAAACGTATGTCTCAACGTGCTTCCATTAAGGATATCGCTCGCGTTGCTGGCGTTTCCCCCTCCACCGTTAGTCGGGCCCTGGCCGACTCGCCCCGCATCAGCCAGGCCACTCGCCAGCGCATTCGCGCCATCGCCCAAGAGCTTGCCTACACGCCCAGTCTGGCTGCGCGCACCCTGGTGACAGGCGCGAGCCCAGTTATAGGCATCGTGGCCCCATCCCTGGCCGATCCTTACATTGCCGCGGTGATGCGAGGCCTGGAGGAAGCCAGCCATCAGCATGGCTATCAACGGCTGGTGGCCAGCTCACAGGGAGACCCGGCGCAGGAGTTGGAAATGGTGCAGATGTTATCTGGTCATAATGTGGCCGGGCTCATCGTTCTCAGCTCCCGAGCGGCTGAAGCATACGCACCGCTGTTGGAGCGACTTTCTGTTCCTGTCATCTTCGTCAACTCCTTGCATGTCGGCCCCCAGGTTTACAACGTGATGACCGATAACGAATATGGCGGTTGGCTGGCAACGAAACATCTGCTTGAGCAAGGACACACCCACATTGCCTATTTAGGGGGCCCGAACCAGGGCAGGTCTCAGGCCGCTCGCGCCGCAGGCTACCGTCGGGCCATCGAGGAAGCAGGCAACGACTTCGCCCCGGACTGTTTGCTGGCGGGTGATGGTTCGATCTTGGCCGGACGGCGAGCGCTGCGCTGGTGGCTAACCCGCCCAGAGAAGAAACGTCCCACCGCCATCTTTTGCTATAACGATTTATCGGCGCTGGGACTTTTGGCGGAAGCTTATCAACAAGGCGTTCGCATCCCAGATTCACTCTCGGTGATTGGATTCGACAATATTCCCATCTCCCAGATCAGCATTCCGCCCCTTACCACAGTGGAACAACGCACGCAAGAGTTGGGTAGGCTGGCAGTCGCCTCGCTACTGGCGGCGCTGGAAGGCAAACCAGTCACCGATATCATTCTACGTGGTGAACTGATTGTGCGGGCCAGTGTAAAAAATGTGAATTCCGAATAAAAAGCTAAGCAAATCAATATTTTCTACAATCAACGTCATTTTCCACCTTTCGTTTCCCCCTTTTCCTCAAAGGAGACTACTTATGTCTGACAAAGTTCGTGTTGCGATCGTCGGTGTGGGCAACTGCGCCTCTTCTCTTATCCAGGGCGTTCACTTCTATCAAGATGCCCAGGATGATGATTTCATCCCGGGCCTCATGCATGTGAATCTGGGCGGTTACCACATTCATGATGTGGAATTCGTCGCTGCGTTCGATGTAGATGAAGATAAAGTAGGCAAAGACCTGTCCGAGGCTATTTTCTCGGGCCAAAACAACACCTACATTTTTCACAAACCGCCCTTTATGAATGTCGAAGTGATGCGTGGTCCAACCATGGATGGTCTGGGTTACTATCTGAAACAGGTCATCACCGAATCTCCTGCAGAGCCGGTGGATGTGGCCCAGGTTCTGCGCGAAAGCGGCGCGGACGTGCTGGTAAACTATCTGCCGGTGGGCAGCGAAGAAGCGGTGCGTTGGTATATGGAGCAGGCGCTGGAAGCGGGCGTAGCCGTGGTCAATGCCATGCCTGTATTCATCGCCAGTGATCCCGAATGGCAACAACGCTTTTACGACGCGGGCCTCCCCATCATCGGCGACGACATCAAGAGTCAGGTGGGATCCACCATCACCCATCGCATCCTCACCCGGCTATTCGAGGACCGCGGCGTACGCATCGACCGCACCTACCAGCTCAATTTCGGCGGCAACACCGACTTCTTGAACATGCTGGAGCGAGAGCGCCTGGTGAGCAAAAAGATATCCAAGACCCAGGCTGTCACCAGTCAGGTCAGTGAATCGGAGCTAAGCGAAGAGAACATTCACGTAGGCCCCAGCGACTATATCGCATGGTTGCAAGATCGCAAATGGGCGCATATTCGCATCGAAGGCACAACCTTTGGCAACGTGCCTTTGAACATGGAGCTGAAACTAGAAGTGTGGGATAGTCCCAACAGTGCGGGCGTGATCATCGATGCGGTGCGCTGCGCCAAGTTGGGCCTGGATCGCGGTCTCAAAGGCGCACTCATCGCGCCCAGCGCCTACTTCAAAAAATCTCCCCCCATCCAATTCACCGATGATGTGGCCCGTAAAAATCTGGAAGGCTTTATTGCTGGAGAATACAACGCCACCCTACCCCCCATGACCGAAACCGAGGTAGAGCCCGAACTGGCATTAGCCTGACCCCATGCGCCATTAGCGTTTATCGTTTCCTCTATGTCGGCAAGTAGCCGATCTTCCAGTTACCTGACACCCATTGGCTTTGTTGGCTGTCACTGGCCGAATGAATTCAGTTCTTGGGACGCAGCCCCCTCCATTGCTTCTTCCCCCGCTCCGATACGGACGGGGGAAGGAGCTTTGGAAAGGAATGGCCTGCGCCGCTCAGCCCCCTTTAGGGACGCTTTTTTCGCCCAATTTGTGTCGCCATCTGGCCCCAAGACGCTGTCGACGCAGGTCGTCAGGCGGCCGCAGGCCCTCAGCCCTGATTTCAATCGGCAGGAAACATGAACATGAAATTTGCTAGGCCGATCTTAACAGCTCCTTTCCCCCCTGCTGGCAGCCCCCGCAGGGGATCTTTTTGATGAAATCAGCGTTCGTGCTATCATTTTTCCAAAACCAACGTTTAAGTAGTGGATGATATGAATTTGAAATAAACTTCGGAGATGCTTCCAACGCATCAGACGAAGATAGACGAAAAGACGAAAGTGGACGAAGCGAACCATCGTCGATGTTCGTCAATCGTCGTCCATGTTCGTCAAAATGCGTAGGCGTTTTTCTCAAGTTTCAAATGCGCATCTATTTAAGATGTCATTGAACTGCGGGCCTACCAGCGTCGATGCCGACAAGCAGGAAGGGGCGCCAGCGGCAGGTCGCAGGATTTATCGCCAACTTTTAGATAGGTTATGCAACAGAAGGCCCAGGCCACCTATCGATTGCCAACCCCCTATCTGCCCATCTATGCGGCGTTGGCATTGGGGAGTGGGGTAATCGCGGGAGAGTGGTTGCATGCCCAGGGCATTTTTGTTTGCTCGGGCGAAAATCTGTCGCCTGAACCGATTTGGCTACTGGCTCCTCTGATTCTGTTCATTCCCGCGCTATGGCTGAGCCGAGACCACAAACGGGCGCTGATCCCCACGGTGGGAATCATATTCGCGCTATTGGGCGGCTGGCGCTATCTTTCTCACCCATTCACACCTTGCTTCACACCAAACGCACTCGTCAATTTCCATGAGGCGGATCAATTCGGACGCCAGCGAGTCATGGAAGGTATCATTGTTAGCTATCCGGTGCAGCGGGAAAATTACAACCAATATCAGATAAGAATCGATACGATGTGGCAGGGGGAGAGAAAATTGTCCGTTACAGGCATGGCTCTGGTGCGAACAGACAAAGGATCTTCCTTTTTCTACGGAGAGCGGGTGCGCATCCGCGGTGTGCCCGAAACGCCTCCCAGTTTTCCCGATTTCGATTATCGTCGATATCTGGCCCGCAAAGGCGTTTACACCTTGGTGCGTCATGCCGATTTGCACCTGTTGGCCGTTGGGAGAGGGAATCTCCTTATTGCTGCATTATATGCCATCCGTGCAAAAGCCAGCGCCCTGCTGGATATGCTCATGCCACAACCCTATGCGTCGCTGGCCAATGGGATGATCTTAGGCATCGAAAGCGGCATCCCTCGGGATCTCTACGCCAAATTCAATCTCACAGGCACATCACATGTCATTGTCATTAGTGGTTCGAATATCGCTCTGGTGTCAGGTGTGTTAATGTTGTTATTTACGACACTGCTACGAGGGAGAAAGAGAACAGCAGCGATTTTCACCGGTATCGGCATCGGGTTATACACGGTGCTCGTGGGTGCAGACGCAGCGGTTGTAAGATCAGCCATCATGGGGGGGATGTTTGTTCTGGCAATTGCGTTGGAAAGACAAAGCATTGCAATCATCAGCCTATTCATTGCCGCCATCATCATGCTGCTCATCAACCCACTGACATTGTGGGATGTGGGATTTCAACTCAGCTTCATGGCGACTCTGGGCCTGATTCTCTTCAGCCCACCAATGCAGCAATGGTGGGACGATAAGATAGGTGAACGACTGCCTCGTCTGGCCAACAACCTATTGGCTGAAGGATTGCTTATCACTGTTGCGGCGCAAATTACCACCATGCCCATGGTCGTTTACTACTTCGGGCGACTTTCCATCATTTCATTTCTGGCTAACCTACTCATCATTCCTGTGCAGCCGCCAATCATGATCGCCGGCGGGATAGCCATCATGCTAGCAGCGATCTTTTTTCCTTTAGGACAACTCATTGCGCTCATCCCCTTGGGTAGCCTGTGGTGGACAGTGTTTATTGTAGAGAAGCTGGCTGCTATCCCCTGGGGTTCAATCGAAGTAGGCGCTTTTGGTAAGATGGTATCTGGATTTTATTATCTTGGTTTTGGCGTAGCGTTTCTGTTTTGGCTCTTGCGCCAAGAGCAAAATGCCACGCATCTCATCCCCAGCTATCTAAAACCAGCACTGGTGCACGCACTGCCAATCGCTGGCGTCATCACAGTTATTATGTGGATAGGCGCCACCACATTGGAGGCCCGCCCCGATGGCAAGTTACATCTTTATTTGCTGGGTTTAACAGATAACGTAGCCTGGTTGATGGTAACGCCCGGAGGCAATCATATCCTGGTTTGGAACGGTCAAGAAAGTAAAATCAAACTAACAGAGGTCTTCAGAACATTGCCGACAGGAGATCAGCCTGTGGATCTTCTAATAGACGTCTCGACGCCTCAGGATGAATCGCCGTTATTGACAGACATTCGAGCGGCTTCGATGCTACCCGCAAACCTGCCTCCCAACACGACCGTGAGACTTGATGAAAATGTTTTGCTGACTCGACTCCCCACCGCAGAAGAGGAGCCCCCGCTATACATCCTAAATTATGATGAATTTTCGACAATCCTTCCATTCACCAATAGCCTACGCGTCCAGAAAAAGGCGCTGTCGCAAGGCGTGACGACGCCCATTACTTTACTCATCACGCCCTGGCCCGGTACAGGTGCGTGGCCACACCCAGATTTAATAACCGTGTTGCAACCACAAATCCTATTGCAACCAAAACATACGACCTATCCGCCAACCGTTCAATCCCAGCTTGACCACCATCCAGGCCGGGCATTTATTCCTAACGACGCCATCACTGAGATCATCACAGACGGGCGTTCTCTGCAACTGCTACAACGAGCCTATTCTGCAGATGTACCCCGGCAGTAATCACTAATGCAACGCTAACGCTCTTCATAGCGGAATCTAACCTTTGGGGGTTATGCTGCATCTAAAACGCGTTGCATCCCCTCTTTCCATGCACAATGTTGACGAAACCACCAGATTCGCATAAGATAAACACCTTGCAAATGCATCCCGTTATGGGGGATAAAAGCCATGCCATTATACGAGTACCACTGCAACCAATGTCACATCGACTTTGAAGTGCGTCGATCCTTTTCAGATACAGGCACGCCAGAATGCCCAGTTTGTCGCGAAAATAGCCATGTTACGCGCAAATTTTCCGCACCAGCCATTGTTTTCAAGGGCTCAGGATTTTATGTAACAGACTCTCGAGGCAAAAACGCGGCGGGAGCGCCTACTAAAAACCATGCGTCGTCCAATGGCAATGGTAAATCCGACACCAGCGAAAGCGCTCCTGCGGCCAAAAATGAAACCAAAGCCAAAAGTGAAACCAAAGCCAAGACTAAAAGCGAATGAGTTGCATCGTTTGAACTGATCTGTAAAACGGGCTCCGCTATTGGAGGCCGTTTTTTTATTTATATTCTCAGACAACTGGCCGAAATGCAGATATCAATCAAAACTGAACCATTACCAAAAGTTTTTGGTTCCATTCCCAGATACAAGCTCGACAACTTCCCATGTCAAACATATCACATCATTAACCAAGAAAATCGATGACTTGGTGAATAAACTCATCGGGCCGATCGAAGGGCAGGGCATGACCCGCATCGTTCACCTCCACCAACTGCGCCTGCGGGATACCCGACAACAAATCGACGGCGCAACGACGAGGTACGGTTCTATCCCGATCGCCAATCATCACCAGTGTGGGGGCGGTAATTTTAGTAAGCCCTGGCAACAAATTCATGCGGGAAAGCGCCAGCATGCTGCGCAATATGGCTTTGACATCATTATGCCGCAGGCGCTCCTCTGCAAATGCCCTCATCTCAGGATCATCGAAGAGGCTGGTTGAGACATAATGCGCCAACTTCTCCGCACCTTGCAAGGCGATGACTCCCCGGCGCATCTTACTCAGCGCATCCTTCATACTGGCGCTGCGCAACTTGGCAAAGGTATTGACCAGGATAATTTTATGCAATCGCTCAGGGTGTAGGATGGCAGCCTGTAGCGTGACGCATCCTCCCAACGACAAGCCCAGCATCGCCGTTTGCTCCAACCCTAGATGATCCATCACCGCCAACACATCTTCAGCCATGCGCTCAACGCGATAATCACGGCTCAGAGAAAGACTGCTGAGTCCATGTCCGCGCAAATCAATAAGAATGAGCCGGTATCGAGCTGCTAATGTTGGCGTCACCGGGAACCAATCCACACCACTGGAGCCGAGTCCGTGGAGCATCACCAAGGGCGTCCCCTCACCATAAACGCGATAGTGGATTCGCACATCAGGCAAGTGCAGAGAGTACTGGGCGGGTGCAAAAAGACAAATGCTTTGCCTGCATAAAGACATAAGAAGAAACTCCGGTTGGCAATAATTCATTTTCGCACCAGATTCGCGATCAAGCAAGGTCCCACCTAAGTAGAATGGAGATTTGAAATTTATGAAAAACGCTGCATATTTTGACGAACATGGCCGATGGTTCATTTCATCCACCTTCGTCTTTCCGTCTATCTTCGTCTAATAAATTGTAATCGTCTCCAAAGTTTACTTTAAATTCACATCCAGCAACCTGACACAAATTTCATAACCAATGGCCCACTGATTGAAATCAGGGCTGAGGGCCTCCGGCCGCCTGTCAGCTTGCGCTGGCAACCGTTCTTTCAAAAATATAGATGGCAAAATCACAGCTGGGAGCACCGTCCCCGCAGGGGGACGGGCGGCGCAGGCCATCCCTTTCCAGATATCCTCCCTCGCCCGTCTCGGAGCGGGGGAGGAAGCAATGGAGGGGGCGCAGCCCCAAGAAGCCAATAACGGCGGATAAAGCTAATTCGTTTCAGGTAACTAGAATTCATATCATCACCTACTTTGCAACTTTAAATTTCGTCTTATTTTGATTTCACTCAACCGTCTCCGGCCTTGGCGCCGCCTTCTCCTCAGCAACTGAGCGAATTTCAGTAGATCACGATTGCGAGAGTATGTGTCCAGCCGGATTCGCAATCCGGCGGATTTGACGCTCGAATCACCGCCGGATCACGGATCCGGTTCTGCGCATCATGGCAAATTGTGATCTACTGAATGTAGAGCGGGATCAGGTTGGAATGATGGCAAAAGCACTTTTTCCCACCCAAAAATCTTGACCTGAGAATAGCTGTCCCATCGCGCCAGCCGCTCCAAACAATTATACAAGGTGACATAGGTCATAGTAGATCGAAAATATTAGCGCGACACTGAAAGAGACGTCTTCTTTTTTGGAGACGTTTGTCATCAAAAACGATATTCGAGAAAAAGAATAACCATCAACCCAAAAGGAGTTCTCAATCATGTCTCTCAAAGAAGATGCCATCAGGTATCACACCCAGGGAAAGCCAGGTAAAATCGAGGTCATTCCCACCAAACCTCTGCACACCCAACGCGATCTTTCATTGGCCTACACGCCGGGCGTGGCCGTGCCCGTTCTGGAGATCGCCGAAGACCCCAGCAAGGCTTTCGATTACACCGCCAAGGGCAATCTGGTGGCTGTGCTCTCCAATGGCTCCGCCATTTTGGGGCTTGGCAACCGCGGGCCGCTGGCCGCCAAACCGGTAATGGAAGGCAAGGGGGTGCTGTTCAAGGGC
>CAZYSY010000072.1:0-6601 GCA_964650295.1 uncultured Caldilineales bacterium
GAGATGGTCTCTTACACCCTCAACGGCTGCGCTCCCGAGTTCGCCCTGTGGAGTTTCAAAGACCTGGGTTACCTGACCTACTACGCCACCTATCTGATCTCCACCGGCCAGATGGAAGCCAAAGAAGGCGTGAGCTTTGAGGCTGGCCGCATGGGCACGTACACCATCGAGAAAGATCCCACTCGCGACAACGGCCTGCGTGTGCTCATGGGCCCCTTCACCATTTACAACAAAGATAACGTGGAAGCCGAGGCTGGTTCGCCCAGTGGCACACCCAAAGAAGAATCCGCGGCTCCCGCCAAGGCCACGCCTGGCCAGGAAGTGAACATGGTGCTGCTGCCCAAGTTCTTGGGTATCTTGGTCTTTGATCAGGCTAACAATGGCGCACAGGCTGCTCACAAAGAGCTGCAAAACCCTGGCAAGCTGGAATTCCTTGGGCCCACGCCTGAGAACAGCGTGGCCGGACAGATCGACATCGTCACCACCGCAGCCACCCAAGGCATGGACGCCATCATGATCTCCAACAATGCCGGCGATCAGATTGTGCCCGCAGCCAAGGCCGCCAAAGAAGCTGGCATGACCGTCGTCACCTGGGACTCCCCGATTCCTTCGGGAGAGGGTGAAGATGTATTCGTGGCCCAGGTGGACTTCGACGAGACGGGCGAGGTCATGGCCCAGATGGCCCGTGATATCATCGGCCCCGACGGTGGCCAGTTCGCGGTGCTCTCCGCCTCTCCCGACGCTTCCAACCAGAACGCTTGGATTGCGGCCCTGCAAGAGACATTGAAGAAAGACGAGTACGCCAACCTGGAGTTGGTGGATATTGTTTATGGCAATGACCAGAGCGAGGACAGCTACAATCAGGCCCTGGCGTTGGTGGACAAATATCCCGACCTGAAACTGATCATGGCCCCCACCACTGTGGGTATCACCGCCGCGTCCAAGGCCATGCAGGATGAGGGCCTGTGCGACGAGGTCAAGGTCTCCGGTCTGGGTCTGCCCGCTGAGATGGTCTCCTACACCCTCAACGGCTGCGCTCCTGAATTTGCCCTTTGGAGTTTCGAGGACCTGGGTTACCTGACCTACTATGTCACTTATATGCTGGCCACAGGCGAACTGGAAGCCAAAGAAGGTGCAAGCTTCGAAGCGGGTCGTATGGGCACGTACACCATCGAGAAGGACCCCACTCGCGACAACGGCCTGCGTGTGCTCATGGGCCCCTTCACCATCTACAACAAGGATAACGTGGAAGCCGCAGCCAAATAACGGTTCACGTTGAATAACACTGCCGGGAGTCCTGGTTCCCCCAACCGGGGCTCCCGGTTAGATGCAGAATTCTCACATACAGAAAAGGAGGAAAAGAGTGAAACGTGTAGGATTTATGCTCAAAGTTAAAAAAGACAAAATCGACGAATACAAAGAGCATCACAAAAATGTCTGGCCAGAAATGCTAGATGCGTTGCGTCGTACCGGTTGGCACAATTATTCTCTTTTTATGAGCGAAGATGGCCTGCTGTTCGGTTACTTCGAGGCCGAGGAGAGCTTTCAGGCATCGCTGGGGGGCATGTCGAAGGAAGCTATCAATGCCAAATGGCAGGAATTTATGGCTCCTTACTTCGAAAACCTGGGCGGCGCACACGCAGATGAAAGCATGATCGAGCTGGAAGAAGTCTTCCACCTTGATTGAGAACACAATCAATACACAACACACAGCATGTGGCGCAATCCTGTGCGCGACAGCGCAACGATAGGAGCAATTACCATGAATTCACGAGAACGAGTGATGCGGGCGTTGAAACGTGACGGCATTCCCGACAGGGCGCCCCTACAATTCGATATTTCTCGCAAGCTAACTGACGCCTTTAGCGAGAAATATGGCATCCCTGCCCATTACACCACTTCCTATTTCGAGGATCTGACCTATCGCATCTCGGCTAATGAGCTGCGCACCGCCATGGGCAGCGATTGCGTTATCGTGGGCGGCGGCCTGCCTCGTGGCTATCAACATGAGGTTCCCAAAGAAGGTCAGATCATCAATGAATTCGGGATGCTCATGGAGCAGGGGCCGCTTTACATGCAAACGGTGGTCGAGCCTTTGCGGCACGCATCTACTGTGCAGGATGTTCTCAATCATCCCATGCCCGATCCCTATGCAGAAGGACGCTTCGATGACGCCAAAGAGATCATCGCCAAATATAAGGACGACTACTTCATCATCGGCGATCTGGAATTGACCATGTTCGAGATGTCGTGGCACATGGTGGGCATGGAGAAATTCCTGGTGGATATGGCCATGGGCGAGGCGTATGTCGAAGTGCTGTTGGATCGGGTCAAGGAATTCAGCATCGGCATTGCCCGGCAATTGGTGGACCTGGGCGTAGACGCCATCTGGTTTGGCGACGATTTCGGGGCGCAGAATGGCATGATGATCTCTCCTCGTATGTGGCGCAACATCTTCAAGCCACGCTATGCAGAATTGTGGCAGGAAGTGCGCAACATGAATTCGGATATCATTATCGCCTACCATACCGACGGCGCAGTGGCTCCCATTCTGGACGATCTGGCCGAGATCGGCATGGATGTGTTCAATCCCGTGCAACCCAATGTGCCCGGCCATGATCCTCGGGAGCTCAAAGACAAGTTCGGCGATAAGATGGCTTTTTGGGGCGGCATCGATCAGCAGCGGCTGATGCCCGAGGGGACGCCTGAAGAGATCGAAGCCGACGTGGCCGAGAAAATCCGCATCCTGGGCGAGGGCGGCGGTTATATGTGCGCACCGGCCCACATCGTGCAGGCCGATGTCTCGCTGGAGAATATGGAAGCCTTCATTGCCGCAGTCAAAAAACACGGCGTTTACGAATAGGTGAATGAGATGACTGTACAACCTACCGAGCAACAGATTCTGGCGGCCTATGATCTGGCAAAAGAACGCTACGCCGCCCTGGGCGTCGACACCGAACAGGCCCTGGAGCAGCTCTCGAGGATATCCATCAGCTTGCACTGCTGGCAGGGTGATGATGTGGGCGGTTTCGAGGACCCGGATGCAGAACTGAGCGGCGGCATTGCAGTCACGGGCAACTATCCCGGCAAGGCCCGCACTGCTGACGAGCTGCGTCAGGACCTGGATGTGGTTTACAGCCTGCTGCCCGGAAACCATCGCCTCAACCTCCACGCCATCTACCTGGAGACGGATAAAAAGGTGGAGCGGAACGAAATCCGGCCTGAGCACTTTCAGGGATGGCTGGATTGGGCCAAAACCAACAATCATGGCATTGACTTCAATCCCACCTGCTTCTCTCATCCTCTGGCCGATGATGGCTTCACTCTGGCCAGTCCCGATCCGGGCGTGCGCCAGTTCTGGATCGAGCATTGCATCGCCTCTCGGGAAATCGGCGCTTATTTCGGCAAGGAACTGGGCACGCCCTGTGTCACCAATGTCTGGATCCCAGACGGCTACAAGGACACGCCCGCAGATCGGCTGGCTCCCCGTCAACGGTTGATGGATTCGCTGGATAAAATCTTCGCCAAAAAAATCGATCCCCGCTATAATCTTGACGCTGTCGAGGCCAAGCTCTTTGGCATCGGCTCCGAAAGTTATGTAGTGGGCTCTCATGAGTTCTACTTGGGCTATGCGGTCTCCAGGGATGATGTCCTCCTCTGTCTCGACAGCGGCCATTTTCATCCCACCGAAAGCATTGCCGACAAAATCAGCTCGGTGATGCTCTATGTGGATGAGCTGTTGCTGCATGTTAGTCGCGGCGTGCGTTGGGACAGTGATCATGTGGTCACGCTCAACGATGACACTCTGGCCATCCTGCAAGAGGTTGTGCGAGGAGGGTTCCTGGAGCGGACGCACATCGGGCTCGATTTCTTCGACGCCAGCATCAACCGCATGGCCGCCTGGACCATTGGCGCCCGGAACGCGCTCAAAGCTTTGCTCATTGCCCTGCTCGAGTCCACCGATCAGCTTCGAAAATTGGAGTTGGCCGGTGATTTCACTTCCCGATTGGCCTTTCAGGAAGAGTTGAAAATGATGCCCTTTGAGGCGGTCTGGGATTATCATTGCCTGCAGGCGGGCGTGCCCGCGGGCCTGGGCTATCTGGACGTGATCAAGGAGTACGAAGCGAGCGTCCTCTCCCAACGGAGTTAACTTTTACAAATTGCATCAGGACGATAGATAATGGACGGCCAAAGATGCGTTCACCAACTCAATCGTCTGTCGTTTATCGTCCATCGTCATCAATTGTGATGGCGGCTCCATCCATCAGACTGAATTATGACATCGACAGCAGAAAAAACATTGCAGGAGTTGGTTCATCTTTCCCACTATCTTGGCGATCCGGTTAATGATTACGCCATTCTGGGAGAGGGCAACAGCTCGGCCAAAATTGACCAGGATACGTTCTGGGTGAAAGCCAGCGGCATCGAGATGGGGTTGGCGCGAGAGGAAAATTTTGTTCAGGTTTACTTCGAGCCTGTTCTTGCTATGCTCGATGGGGATGATCTCAGTGACGATGAGATCAGTCAGGCCCTCAAGGAAGCCAAGGTGGTTCCGGACGCTCCCGCTCACCCCTCGGTGGAGACCTCATTTCACGCCATTGGACTCTCGCTGGAAGGCGTCCATTTCATTGGCCACACGCATCCTACTGCGGTGAACGCTATCACCTGTTCAGTAGGCTTTGAGGAGGCGTTCAGCGGGCGACTTTTTCCCGATGAGATCGTGGTTTGTGGTCCGGCCCCGGTGCTGGTCCCTTATGTCGATCCTGGCCTGCCCCTGGCCCGTGAAATCCGCCGCCGTATCAATGCCTATATCGAGGAGTATGGCGAGCGACCGCGAGTCATCCTCATGCAAAATCATGGCATGATCGCATTGGGCGACACCGCCAAGCAGGTGATGAATATCACGGCCACCATGGTCAAGACTGCTCGCATCCTGCTGGGGACGTACGCGCTGGGCGGGCCGCATTTCATGTCCGAGGAGGCTGTCCGTCGTATCCACACCCGCCCGGATGAGCATTATCGCCAGAAATTGCTACGCTGAGAGAATGTTGCGATAGCCAATCGTGATGTCCTGGAATTGCACAGCGATATTACTGCCAAGCTGCTGGATCGAAAGTCCGTAAAGAGCCACCTTATATTCGAAAAACCTTTCAATTCCCCTCCCACCATTCCCGCTTCCGAATGTCGTCAGCGCTGGGACAAAGTGCAAGGGCTGATGGCCGAGCTGGATCTGGATTTTCTGATAGCTTAGGTTATGCTATTAACAGAGTGCGGTGAAGATGGTGGGGAGAAGAAAAACGGGGGATAATTTTGCTACCGAAAATTGTAAGCACGACGGGCACAAGAGTGTTATCTTCAGGCGTTGGTGGTAGAGTATCCCTTATGGGGTGAAATGATGAAAATGGCTGGAATTCGAGTAAAGGGGGTAATCCCCGCTAAGGCCCAAGCTTTGACCAGGTGCGAGAGATGACGGTGCTGCAGTTGAGTCAGGAGGTGGAAGAGTCAGCAAGTCTGCTACGCCGCCACTTGTCAGGGGCAACGCTTCTGCTTGCGGCTCTGCAACGGCTGCGAAGGCTCAGTCTGCCACCGATGACGTAACGTAATGTGGTCGAGGCCGTTACGCAAAAGAGAGGAGAGATAGATACGTCCTGTGAGCCACTCCTCGCCGATTTCCATAAGGAGCGCCGAAACCAGACGCTGACAGGAGGCTTCATGGGAGAAACTGAAGACGACTCTAGTTCGTCACCTGAGCTCCTGATTGAGGTGTTCCGGTATTCTGGCAGGCGATGGCCGTGGCTATCTAGCAAGGCGATCTGTTCCTCGCCAAAACTCTTGAGCAGGATGGTCACGGGCGTACTCTTGGGCATACTACCTCCTGAGATGGCATCAGGAATATCCATTCATTTGAATCTTCACACAAATTGCGTAATCTGCCCATTTCGCCCGAGATTGTGATACAATGTTCTCGTCAGCTCAGCTCTATTCGGAGAAATGTCACATGTCCGTTCTCGCCCGCTTGGCGTCATCTCAGGGACGCCGGGATGACGTTCCCAATCAGGAACTGGCCCGCGAATTGGCGGAAACGCGGGATGAAGCCGCCATTCGGGAGCTGGTCGCGCATCTCCAGGACCAGGATCGCAACATCCAGAGTGATTGCATCAAGACCCTGTATGAGATCGGCTATCTGGCGCCCGACCTCATCGCCCCTTATGCGGAGGACTTCCTGGCCCTGCTAAGCAGTCGCAACAACCGCATGGTGTGGGGCGGGATGATCGCACTGGCCACCATCGCCGCGCTGCGCGCGCCTTTCCTGTTCGATCATCGTCAGGAGATCCAGCAGGCCATCGAAAAAGGGTCGGTGATCACTGTGGATCGGGGCATTCGGGCGCTGGCCACGGTCGCAGCCCAGGATGATGCGTACCGCCGGAAGCTGTTCCCCTATCTCCTGGACTATCTGCGCACTTGCCGTCCTAAAGATCTGCCGGGCAGGGCCGAGGGGGTGCTGGTTGCGGTGGATGAGGCCCATCGGGATGCGTTCATTTCTGTGCTCGAACAGCGCATGTCCGACATGCGCCCTTCTCAGGCCAAACGCCTGAAAAAG
>CAZYSY010000073.1:0-3026 GCA_964650295.1 uncultured Caldilineales bacterium
GAATGAAACAACGTTGGCAATCAGCGGAAGAGTTCCTGGAGGCTCTGGAGAAGGAAGAAGAGCCTGGCAAACCACAAGAAACGGGTGTCAATAAAGCGAATCGGCCGGACGATGGGGATAACGGAGGCGGCGACAAGGGTCCAGATATCCCGATTTGGGAGCTTATCTCCGAGGGGATCACCGTCATCATTGCCTTGGCTGCGTTTTTGAACCCTGATCTTTTCCCGCAGGGGATGGCCGATCTGCTCATCGAAATTACCGGTTTCATTGCTGCGCTCATTGCAGTGGCGATTCCCGCTTACTTTTTCAGACGCAGTCGAAAAGAACAAATGGCTGGTCGATTCCAGACTGCGAAAGGAGACTTCCGTATCTTTGCATCCGTTGTGATCGTGGCGCTGGTCGTTTTACTGTTCGGGTTCCTGGGATATCTTGCATTCCTGAACAACAACCATCCGCCATCGCCTCCCCTCCCCGCCACAACTCAGACAGTATCAGAAAAGACAGCCACTACCGCCACGCCCACCCCGATCCCACCCACAGCAACCCCTATTCCTCCCACCAACACACCCGTGGCGCCGACGGCCACGCCCACTCCTTCTGCTGCCCCGGAAATCCCTGTTGCCACGCCATCAGCTCCATCAACCCTCTACATCGAATACATCATCGACGCATCCAGCGGCATGATGCAGCCCTGGACACAGAGCACCGAGCCCAAACTTGCTTCTCTGCAACGCGCCCTGTTCACGCTATGGCAAAACTCCGCGTCCCAGGCCAATATCGGTCTGCGGGCCTATGGACATCGCCACCCCAGCACCGATAGTCAGACATGTTCTGATGTGGAGTTATTGCTTCCCATTCGCCATTGGGACGCCGACACCCTCACCACCAAGCTCTTCGGCATCCAGGCCCAGGGACTGGACAGCATGGCCGAGGCCTTGCGCTACGCGTTTGGCGATTTCCAATACAAACCGGACCGACTTAACGCCGTCATCCTCCTCACCGAGGGCGGCGACAATTGTGGCGGCGATCCTCTGTCCATCCTGGAAGCCCAAAAGGAAATCGGCATTCAGTTGCCTATTTACGTCATCGGTCTGGAGCCCGACGCCGGAGAAGCGCCCGGCCTGAAACAAATTGCAGAAGCCAGTGGTGGCGCCTATTACGAAGTCTACAAAACCAGCGACATCTATTCCGTACTCTCCCAGCTCACCTAATATCTGGTTGCTCAGAGACCCTGAAAACCGTACAGGAAACGTAACGATTCACGTTCCCGGATTAGCCACGAAGAGCACGAAGGCACAACGGCACGAAGAAAGAAACAGCTTCCTCTCTTCGCCACCTTCGAGCCTTCGTGGCCAAGGATTGAAGGTCACCACCTGTATGGTTCCCAGGAAACGTTTTTGAACACCCATCCTGCGCATTCCCGCCATCGCTACCCCCATCTTATTGGCGTTTATCCTTAATCGCCGCGGCGCTACAAAAGTCGCCCCCAGTTTCTTAGGAAGAGTCAATCATGCCTCAATTTCAACGCAAGGCCCGATTTGTAGTTGCATTTATTAGAAGAAACGCTCTCATTCCTATTTTGTTGGCATTGTGGCTGTTAGCGGCATGTCAAAATGGAAGAACAGCTCCCTCCTCGCCAAATCTTGCAGCCACTCAGGCCGCAGAGCTGTCGATCCAGGCAGCAGTTCATGCAACCCTGGTCGCCGAAGAAATGCAAACGCCGCGCCAACAGCATGAGTCAACCAGGGCAGATCTGCCCACCCCCAAACTCTCGCCAACGCCTCGAACGCCTCAAGTTCCAGCTTCCCCAACTCACACGCCAACGTTTCCACCCCCAACTGAAACCCCAACAGTTACGCCAAAGCCTACCGATACGCCCATACCTTCCGCCAGCGTGCGCAAAACCGTTTGGCTGAGAGCAGGCCCCGGCACTGAATATGATGCCTTGCGGAAATTACAGCCGGGAGAAACCATTAATTTGCAAGGCCGAAACGAAGATGGTTCATGGGGGTTTGTAGAGACATTGAAAAAGGAAAATGGTTGGGTCTTTGCTGACTTTTTGGATACAAAGAACTTAAGCATTTCTGCACTCCCCACGATTCCTACACCTTCGCCTCCTGCATGCAAAATAGCTGTCGACGGTCAATTTCAGTCGGTCTATATCCGAGATCGCCTAGGCTGTCCCATTGGCGTCGCCCATATCACCTGGGCCGCCTGGGAATCTTTTCAACGTGGAGCTATGCTATGGCGAGACGACCACAACAACGTGACTGTCTTTTATAATGGTGGGGAGTGGCAGACTGTGCCAGATCAATGGCACGGAGAACCGACCCCCTATCGCGGCGATCCCCCCTCCGGCCTGAGGCAGCCAATTCGCGGCTTTGGTTGGGTTTGGGGGCGTAATGATCGCATCTTCAACGGGATAGGCTGGGCTACGGATGAAGAAAAAGGCGTTTGTCTAATAATCCAAGATTTTCAGAAGGGCTTCATTATGATCAAATCCAACGAACTTCATTGTACCGACCATTGGGGGAACAACAACTTCAGCCGCACTGCCGAACTCCCGTCCCTTTTCATCGTAGCCGGTAACAATGGTGGCGATTGGCGCATGTATTAGGAAACTTTTCACAGTTTCAGCATGATAAAACCGCACAATAATCCGAAAAACTCTGCGCATGATATGAGGTATCTTATGACAAATAATCATCAAATGGGACACTTAAGAGGATTGGCAAAAATAGGCTCCTTGCTTTTACTTCTTTTCATGCTGGTCATGTTCGTTTCCTGTTCATCCAAATCGGCGCGCTCAGAAGAAGTGGACTATGACGCCACCATTGCGGCTGCCCAGGCAACCATTGCTGCTGCCCAAACTTTGGAGGCTAAACCCACGCCCACGCCCGACCTCATCGTGCCCAGGGTGGAGCCTGTCCTGCCCGAGGCCCAACCCACGCCCGAGACCACGCCCGTCCCCGTCCCCACCATGGATGTACAATCTGCGCTGCTGGAGGCCCCTGACCTCACCTCCA
>CAZYSY010000074.1:0-5891 GCA_964650295.1 uncultured Caldilineales bacterium
GGGCTGGGGAATAGGGCTGTTGATGCAGGAAAATGGATTGGCGGTGAGACTGCTGGCCTGGGTGCAGCAGTATTGGCAGGAATAACAGGAACGAATTGCAACTACTGAGGTCTCTGCCATGTACGCTGCCACGGGAGCGTCATCTTCGGCAGGGTGTCGTCAAGCGTCAGCGTCAAAACGTCACAAACCATGCTCGTCCAGGCGTCGCTATGCAAGATTACACGCTTGTCGTTTTACGTTTGACGCCTCGACAGTCAGAAACACTCATCTCATGGCATAAATCACGGCCAAGCATGCCACCTGAGTTGTTACAACGACTTTAGTTGCCTGACACAGATTAGCTTTGACCGCCGTCATTGGCCGAATGAATTCGGTTCTAGGGGCGCAGCCTCCTCCTTTGCTTCCTCCCCCGCTCCGAGACGGGCGGGGGAGGAGATGTGGAGAGGAATTGCCTGTGCCGCCGTCCTCCTGGGGACGGTTCCCGGCCGCGAGTTTGCAACTATGTTTTTGAAAGAAGGGCTGTCAGCCTGCGCTGACAGACGGACGGAGGCCCTCGGCTCTGATTTCAATCGGTGGGCAACTGGGCATTGAAATTTGTGTCAGGTTGCTCGACAACGAATTTCAAAATTTATCACCCAGGCCCCTTGATTTTGGCGTTGTCGTCTGCTATACTGGTTTTGAAAACGATTTCAAAGCGAACGCACACCTAACGCCTTCATTCTCGCCCGAAAACCATGCAGCCGTCCAGCTCCCGGCGTTCCGCCATCACGATTCGGGATGTGGCGCGCAAAGCGGGCACTTCGCCCGCCACGGTCTCCCGCGTGCTTACTGGCAGCGCCAATGTTCGCCCCGAAAAGCGTGAGGCGGTATTGCGCGCCATCGAGGAGTTGAACTACACGCCAAACCTGCTGGCCCGGGGTCTCAAGACCCAGCGCACCCAAACCCTTGGCGTCATCATCAATGACATTCAGGATATTTTTTACAGCACCGTGACCAAGGGCATCCAGGATTTTGCTCGCTGCAACGATTACCAGATTCTAATCGCCGATACAGCAGCAGATCCTGCTCGTGAGCGCAAGATGCTGCAGGTGATGCGCGACAAAGGCGTGGATGGCATCGTCTTCGCTCCGTTGGGCTGGAACCAGGATGCAGTGCAAGCGTTGTTGGATGAGGGGATGGCGCTCATTGCCGTGGATCGCACCCTGGCAGGCGTGGAGTTGCCCACCGTGCTGGTGGAAAATCGCCGGGGCGCAGAAGAGGCAGTACAGCATCTTGCCCAACAAGGATACGAGACCATCGCTCTACTTAATTCATACAAACCCATCACCACATATCAGGAGCGTGAGCAAGGCTATCGTCAGGCATTGGAAAACATGGGGTGGGAGATCGACGAACGCCTCGTGTTGCAAGGCGGTTCTAGTCTGGAAGATGGCCAGGAGATGATGCGTGCGTTGTTACAGCGTCGCCCCTTGCCCGACGCCATCTTCGCCGCCAGCGGCTCTTTGGCGTTGGGCGCACTTTCTGCCCTGCGCGAAGCCAACATTCGCGTGCCCCAAGATATTGGATTCGCCGTCTTCGATGATTTTGAGTATTTCAACATCCTTTCACCCACCCTCACGGCCGTGCGTCAACCTGCATATCAGCTTGGAGAAACTGCCGCTTCATTGCTTCTTGACGCCTTCCGTGAAGAAAAATCTGTGCCTTTATCCACCATTATTCTGCCCGTCGAATTGATGGTGCGAGAATCCAGTCAACAAAGGAGGTGAAACGTCCAAACCCCGAAGTGAGAAACATTCATTTGCAAAACGGTAGTGGTTATTTTTTGACTGATGTTCGCATTCCGATTCGTTGCCATGATGCGATCTCGATCCATTTGTCGATAGACGATGGGCGATGAAAATCGCTATTTGTGACGTAAATCGTTTGTCGTCCCAGCTTCGGCGTCTCTGGGAGCTATTCACTCCCGATAGCGTTAGTCAAATTCGCACACTACCTGCAAAACATTTCTGTCGTGAAATAGAAAAAACGATCTTTTCATCGACAACACTCATCCAACAGGAGTGAAAGAACCATGAAACGTTATTTCCGTATAGGCGTTTTGTTTGCACTGGCGCTGATTGTGGCATTAGCGCTTAGCGCTTGCCAACAGCAAACAACACCCGAAGCTCCCAAAGCCAGCGAAGCTCCTCAGCAAGCAGCCCCGGCCCAGAACACCGAAGCGCCCTCCGCCGCCAAAGAGAAGGTAACGCTTGAAGTCTGGGCCGAGGCCAATGATGTGGAGCACTGGCGGGCAGACGGCCCGGCCAAAGCTGCTTCTATGGTCACCGATTATGACATTGAAGTCAAGCCTCTGAATGACGATGCAGGTTGGGGAGATTACAAAAAGAAGTTCACCCTGGCCGCCGATGCCGGTGAGGCGCCCGACATCGTGGTTTCGGGCCATGAAGATATCCCCGTTTGGGCCAATGCTGGCTACATTGTTCCCTTCGATGACTGCAAAGCCAAATATCCCGAATTCAACGATGTCATTGACAGCCTGTGGGGTTCGACCTCATGGCACGGCAAGATATGGGCAGTGCCTCAAGACACCGAAGCCCGTCCCATGTTCTTCAACAAGAAGAAGCTGAAGGAGCTGGGGTGGTCCGATGACGACATCGCGGCCTTGCCCGATAAAATCAAGAACGGCGATTTTACCTTGGATGATATGATCGCCACGGCCAAAGAGGCGGTGGAGAAGGGCGTGGTCGAACCGGGCTATGGCTACTGGCATCGGCCCCGCAAGGGCGGCGACTTCATCCAATACTACGCGGCCTATGGTGGACGTCTTTATGATGCGGAGCAAGATAAGTTAGTGGTGAATCAGGAAGCGCTCAAGAATTGGTACGCGTTCCAGCGTCGGGTGGTGGAAGAAGGCATCACGCCCGAAAACTATATCGGCACCGAATGGAGCATCTGGCACGACACCGTCAGCCATGGCAAAGTTCTGTTCTGGAATGGCGGCATCTGGCAGTGGGCCGACTGGGCCAAGAATTATGTGGCCGATCTGGGCGGTGATGAGTATCTCTTTGGTTTTGTGGGATACGCCTTGCAACCCTCGGGAGTCAACGGTCAACCTGGCGTCACCCTCTCGCACCCACTGGTGTACATGATTACCTCCGAGAAGGCTTCTGGCGCCAAAAATCAGGATGCGGCCTGCGCTCTGCTGGCCAAAACCACCACACCCGAGATCAACACCCTGCACGCGGTGGGCAGCACCCATCTGGGCATTCTCAAATCTCAGGCCGATTATCCCGACTACAAGAACAACAAATTCCTCTCCGACGTCCTCTACATGTTGGACTACAACTTCTATCAGCCCAATCATGTGATGTACGGCCCTTACTTCGACATCGTGTGGGAGTACATGGTCAAGGCTGAAAATGGCGAGATGACTCCCGAAGACGCGGCGTCGGCCGCGGTCAAACAGCTTCAGGCCGAGCTGGGTGATCAAGTTATCGTCGAATAGTCTCCTTCTGAGCCATGTCGCCATCCTGCCTGGGCGCAGGGTGGCGACGATGGTTTGATTCTCTCAGCGGGTAATCGATATGTCGAACATGACCCCCTCTATGGCGCCACCAGAAAGCCGCTGGCGACGATTTTTGGATAATTTCCGCAGTTCCCTGGGCGCGTTGGGCTTTATGAGCCCGGCCGCAGTGATGATCATCCTCTTTTTCTTTATTCCTGTCATCATCATCGTGGCCATTTCGCTTACCAACATGAGCACTTCTACGGGGTTCCAGAACTGGGAATGGATTGGGTTTCAGAACTATGTGAGGATTTTCATCCATCCACAAACAGGCGAAGTGCTGAAGAATACCATTTTCTACGTTGCTGCGACCCTGGCTCTGTTTAATGTCGGCATGGCTTTGGTGGTGGCCATCATAACCACCCACATCCCCCGCCGTGCGGGCTTCGCCTATCGCACCCTGTGGCTGCTGCCGCGGCTGACGCCCTCGGTGGTGTATGTGATGATGTGGAAATACATTGCCGCGGATGCGCCTTATGGCATTCTTAATCAATTTCTGGTCCCTCTGGGCGTCGAGCCCACCAACTGGTTGCCCGCCAAGCCGTGGCTTTTCATTATCCTCACCAATGGTTTCATCGGCGCCTCTTTTGGCATGATCATCTTCACCTCCGCCATCGAGTCCATTCCCCGTGATTATCTCATTGCGGCGTTGGTGGATGGCTGTTCCAACTGGCAGCGTATCCGTCACGTCATCCTGCCTATGATCCGCTGGCCCCTGCTTTTTGTAACCACCTATCAGACCCTCTCTTTGCTGACCTCCTTCGAGCAGATTTTGCTTCTGACCGATGGACAATTTGGCACCGAGGTGTGGTCATTGTGGGCCTACCATCGGGCGTTGAATAACTATTGGGGTAATTTCCAGTGGGGATTTGGGGCCGCTTTGGCCACCGTGTTGGTGATCATTGGCATCGTCATGGCTATCGTTTATATGCGTTACTTCCAGTTCAATGAGCTGGTGCAAGAGCCCAAGATCGAAGCGCTCTAAAGGGAAAACAACATCATGGATGACCATCCTCTTACAACTGCCACGACGCGTAAGAATAAGCTCGCCTTTCACCTCTTTCTGCTTGTCGCAACGATTCCCATTCTGGTGGGGTATTTGTGGATACTCATTTCCACCTTTTCACACCGCACCTATGGATTGATTCCGGTGGATGATTATGGGAACTTCGGCGGGCTTACGCTGAAAAATTGGTCCTTCTTGTGGGAGGACCCCAACATCTGGCATGTCACCTTTAATTCATTGGTGTTAGCCATCGGGCTTACCCTTGGCGTTGTTTCAGTATCGGCGCTGGCAGGTTATGCGCTGTCTCGCATCGGATTCAGCGGGCGTCGCTCTTTTCTGGCCGTCACCCTCATCCTCCACGCTTTCCCCAGCGTGACTTTGCTCATCAGCATCTACTTCGTGTTGCGATGGATTGCGCGCATTCCCATTATTGGCAACGATCTGCCCATCATTGGCGGTTTCGGCTACAATACTCTGGGGGGCGTCATTCTGGTGATGCTGGCCTTGCAGTTGCCGCTGGGCATCTGGTTGATGAAGGGATTTTTTGATCATATTTCGTGGGATATGGAACGGGCCGCGCTCATTGATGGCGCTTCGCGCTTTCGGGTCTGGTGGCAGATTTTGCTGCCTCAGATCAAACCGGGCATTGCCGCGCTTTCTATTTTCTCCTTTATCTCTGGCTGGAATGAATTTCTGATTCCCTACACCTACATGGCCCAGCAGGAAAAGAGCACCATCGCCACCTATCTCAATAGCATGCTCAGTGACACAGCGCCCGTGAATTATAGCCAGGTGGCGGCTGTGGGCCTGTTCCAGCTTATTCCTGTCATCATTTTCTTCATCTTCACCCAGGAATATCTGCTCAGCATTTTTGCTGGCGGTTCCAAAGGGGGCACGTAAGGAGTTTTTTTCATGCGTCTTACCCTCGAAAATCTAACCAAAAAGTGGGGCTCCGTGGTAGGAGCCGAAAATATCAATTTGCAAGTGGAGGATGGCGAGTTCGTGGCCTTTTTGGGGCCTTCTGGTTGTGGCAAGACCACCACCTTGCTAATGGTAGCGGGCATCTACAAACCCACTGCAGGGCTCATCAAGTTCGATGATCGGGTAATGAACAAGGTGCCGCCCAAGGATCGAAATGTGGGCATGGTCTTCCAGAGCTATGCGCTTTATCCTCATATGAGCGTCTATGAAAATTTGACGTTTCCTATGAAGTTGAAGAAAACTCCTGCTCGCGAGATGAAGGAGCGCGCCCAACGCATTGCGGATTTGATGGGTATTGGGCATCTCATGGAGCGCAAGCCGGGGCAGCTTTCGGGCGGG
>CAZYSY010000075.1:0-3394 GCA_964650295.1 uncultured Caldilineales bacterium
CTGCGATCTGCATGGGCGCGAGCTTGCCCGCTTGCTGCGCCTTCAGCGCGTTGTTCACCTCCCGCACGATCTGCAACGGCAGCGCGCAGGAATAATCGCCCTGGCCCTCGCGGCGGGGCCGGGACACGGTGACGGGGGGCGAGGGGAATTTGGGCAGATCGCCCTTCTTCTGCGCCTTTTTCAGGGCCTGGGTGATAAGGTTTTCGAGTCGAGTTTGAATCATGATTTAGACCTTGGGCTTTGGGCGATGCCAGAGGGTTAAAGAAAAACCCGCCGCGAGGCGGGAGTCGGGGAATCGATGGGTAAAAAGCATACACAGGGAGGAGATAAATGTCAATTCACGCCTCGTCCCACTCTTCCAACATCAACCGAAACAGGTCCGATTCGGTGATCACGCCCAGGGGGTGACGTTTTTCGTCGATGATAGGAACGCCGCCAATTTTGTGTTCCAACATCAATTGCACAACTTCGCGCAGATGTTCCTCTGGCCCAACTGCAAATACTGGTGTAGACATAATCTCATCCACAGCCAGCAAAATCTCGTCCTGATCCGGAGCGTAAGGGTTGGTGACATTATAGATGGAGAGCGCTTCGCGCACATCGCCATCACTAATGATTCCGATTAGAATGTTATCTTCGTCCACCACGGGCAAACGACGAATGTTCTTTTCATCCATGAGCACAGAAGCTTCTAGGACGCTGGCGTCCCAACGGACGACAACGGCTGGCGAAGTCATGATGTCGCGGGCAAGATACGGGCGCATGAGCGAATCCCCTTGGGTATGAGCGTGTAGAAGAACGAAAACGACCATAGCAATCCCGGCGATGATGGCGCACCGGGCCAGTCGTATCGAGTTCTCAATACATGTTTGACTGTCGCTACGGCCTTTCTGCTTCTGACCTGGTTTCAAGAAGCTGTTCAAGAAAATCGAGCAAGTCCGTCTCGGTGAGGATGCCAACCAGCCTGCCATTGTTTAAGACTGGCACGCCGCCGAATTTATGTTTTCGCATCAGCTGTACAGCGGTCAATAAATCGCTATCTGCATCAACGGTGACGGGGTCTGGCGTCATGCAACTACGGACTTCGATATGTTCCATCAAATAGCTATCGTACCAACCCTCGCGCATCACGAATGGAGAGTTCATGGCCAAACGCAAATCCCGATCTGTGATGATGCCCACCAGTTTTCCATTTTCGAGCACCGGCAATCGTCGAAACTCCCCACGTCGCATCCGCGCCAAAGCCGCCCCAATGGAATGGTTGGGCCCTATTGTGACGGGATCTGGCGTCATAACGTCGCGAACACGCATAAAATTATTATCTCCATAGGCATTGTGTCACGCAAATGGCGACCTTGCCATGATAAAAATCATATTTGCGTGAGCATACCGAAGTCAGGGCATTATAAAATCTTCTCCGATGATTATCACAATATCAGCTTGCAATTGATCGGGCGTGCCCGGACGGATGTTTTGATCCGAGACGCCCAGGAGGTCGGCCAATTGGCGGGTGATCTGTGCAGAGTCACTGGCAATAATTTGTGTCTGGGCGTAGTCGCTCCGATCTGCTCGTCCTGTGCCAACGACGTTGTAGCCATGGGCGATGAGGATATCGGATAGTTCTTTTTCTTGGCCGGGATGAGAAGCTCCATTGAGAACAACGAGTCGGACATCTTGTTGAATGACAGTTGTGGCGGTAGGTGGCGCGGTGGGCGAGGGTTCCGTTTTGGTCTGGACATCTGCATGGTTTTGAGGGGTGTTTTTTGTTTCGCTATCTGCAGCGAAGAATTCATCGACTGCGGCCCGGATGATGTCCATCTTGGGCAGCAAAACAGACGCTCCTTTTTCCGTGATGGTGGGTTCCACCATGTTCACGTTGATGATCAACCGGCGCATGTTGTCCAGGTTCAGGGTGCGGGCCACATTGGCCAGGGCGATCATTTTGCTGAGTGGCATGTCTGTGGTGATGGAATCGGATAAAATATTGAGCAACGTGGGAGCCCGTGATACCAGATGTGGCAGTTCGCCCGTACTAAGCACTTTATCCTTGATGGCCATGATTACTTGTTGCTGGCGCTGCATGCGTCCAAAGTCGCTATCCACATGCCGGGTGCGGGCGTATTTCAGCGCCAGATCGGCATCCATACAGTAGTGGCCTGGTTCCAGGTAGAGGGGATCGTAGCCGTAGTTGTCATCGGGGAAGGTGGGATCATCGATGAGTTTGGGAACGTCGATATCAATGCAGCCGATTTCTTCCAACAATTTACGGAAGCCTTCAAAGTTGATGCGCACGTAATAATCGACAGGTTGCCCGATGAAGTTCTCTACGGTCTTTTTGGCAAGAGCTGGCCCTCCGCCAGGATATTCTTTGGCGTCGCCGATGACATGAGCGCTATTAATGCGCGTCTCCCAATAGCCTGGCACTTCCACCCATAAATCTCGCGGAAAAGAAATCATGCCCACATCACCGGTTTTGGGGTTGATGTGTAGCAAGATCATGGTATCGGTGCGGAAATAACCATGCTCGCCTGGGCGCTGGTCGATACCCAGTAGTAAGACGTTGACAGGATCCTGTGTTTCCCACAATGAATTGATATCCACCTGGGGGGTGGCGTTGGGCGCGGATGCTCCAGTTTGCGCGTTGGGGTCTTGAGGGGATTGTTTTGGCCCCACACCGATAAGCTGGAGCTCTTCATCTTGCTGCGCGGCCATGAGAAAATTGTGGGATTGCGGAGATGCCATCAGTATCTTCCGAGCAGTGCGGAAAAAGAGAAAACTGCCGTAGAAAAATGCTGCCAGGAAGATCGCCAGCAGTAAACCTAAGAGTCCGCCGGTCAGAAATCGATGTGTGGGCGCAGAAGTCGAAGGGGGGGGCATTTGTTGAGTCATAACAAATAAGTTTACTCTTTTTCAAAGCGAGAGGACAAGTCCGACATGACCTGGATGCTACTCTCTTTAAGACAAACATATAACGCTTTTCAGGTCAGTTGGTTCCATTTATAGCCGTCGGGCCTTTTGCTGCAAGGCGTAAAGGAAGTTCAGAGCTTCCAGAGGGGTCATTGTGTTGACGTCTGCTTTTTCGATTTCAGTACGGATGGGATCGGGTGCTTCTTCGAAAAGGGCCAGTTGCATGGTTCCATGTTCTCCCACATCCAGCAGCTCATCCTGTCGTCCGCCCTGCTCCAACTGCTGCATGATTTCATTGGCTCGGACGATGACCTGCTTGGGCAGGCCTGCCAGACGAGCCACGTGCACGCCGTAGGATTTGTCTGCGCTGCCTGGACGGATTTCGTGTAGAAAGACTACGTCGTCGCCCTGTTCGGCTACGGCCACGTGGTAGTTGACGATGTGGGGCAGGCGGTCGGCCAGAGCGGTGAGTTCGTGGTAATGGGTG
>CAZYSY010000076.1:0-11404 GCA_964650295.1 uncultured Caldilineales bacterium
ATTTTCCTTTCCAGTCTGCTTCTCCTGACGGCGATGCTGTTGGGGGGATGTGGCGCGGCCGGGCCCATCCTGACCGACGCCCGCATCGAGCCCGATGTCATCAGCCCCAACGCGGATGGCGTGGCCGATGTAGCGCGCATCTCTTACACCATCCGTCGCCCCAGCGAAATCTCCATCTACTTCGAGGATGAGGCGGGCCATCGCTATTATTTTCGCGAGAACAAGCATCGCGGCGCCCGCGACTACGACGTGCTGTGGGGCGGCGTCATCGAGGAGCAGATTTACCTGGATCCCGACCATATCATCAGCGCCTACATCGGCCGGGTGCTGCCCGATGGCCGCTACCATTGGGTCATCGAGGCCACCGATGAGCGGGGCAAGACCGATCGGGCCGAGGGCGACATCACCATCGAAAATGCGGACACCGATGCGCCGCAGTTCGAGAATTTCGCGGTCAACCCCGAGGTCATCACCCCCAACCAGGATGGTATCGATGACCGGGCCTCCATCACCTACTGGCTGACCAAAGAGGTGGAGGAGATCCAGGTTTACCTGATGAACCCCCACGACAAGGAGAATCCCAACCGCAAATATCCGCTGGAGCCCACCGAGCGCGAGGTGGAGCCCACCGATGCGGGCTATCACTTCTACGATTACGATGGCGGCATCGACAAGGGCGCTGATCCGCCCCCCGATGGCGATTATCTGGTAGTGGCCGAGGCCTGGGACAAGGTGGGGAACCACAACATCGTCACAGGCACGCTGACCATCAAAGATGGCGGCTATCCCCGGGCGCAGATCGTGGAGGGCAAGATCACGATGGTCGGGCCTTTTGATGAGGGTTACAAGCTGAACATCCCTCTGGGCGGCAAGATGATCTTCACCGCCACCATCGAAAATTACGGCACGGTGCCCATCCGCACCGCGGGCCCGTGGCCCGGCACGGTATACAAGGCCAGTGAAAACTACAACACCCTGGCTTATCGCGAGGATGAACCTAGCTGGTTCGAGCAGTCTGGTACGTGGCGTTTCGGCCTGAACTATCAGTCCAACTTCGGGCAGGACTGGCCTTTCCGCTTTGCGGTGGGGCGCAAGGATGAAGACCTGCGCTGCGAGATGATCGATGGCCGGGAGCAGTGCTTCCTGGATCCGGGCAAGCGCGGGCTGGTGTACGGCACCATCATCTGGGATGTAATCCCCGCCCGCAATCCCTTCCGCATCTGGGGCGGCTTGCTACACGAGGATGTGCGCATCGAGAACAATTTCGCGGATGTGCACGAAATTCAGATTGCCGACCCGCGTCAATCGCCCCAGACCACACCGCAGCCCTGACGAGGCCAGTTATGAATCTGGGCGTCGTCATCGTCAGCTACAATGTGCGGGAGCTACTCCGAGCCTGTCTGCAGTCGGTGTATGAGGATGCGGCCCGCACGCCGGGCCTGGAAGCGACCATCGTTGTGGTGGACAACGCTTCGGCCGATGGCAGTGCGGCGATGGTGGCCGAGGAGTTTCCACTGGTGCATCTGGTGGCGAGCCAGGAAAATCTGGGCTTTGCGCGGGGAAATAATGTGGGGTTGAAGCTGCTGGGGTTTGGGGAAGACGGCCCACGCAAAAACGCCAAGGGACAAAGAGAAGAGAATGTCAGAGGCCAGAGGGCAGAGCGAGGACAAAGGCCCGAGGCGGTGTTGTTGCTGAACCCCGATACAGAATTGCAGCCGGGCGCGCTGGCGGCGCTGACGGGCTTTCTGCAGGAGCATCCGCGGGCGGGCGGCTGTTGTCCCCGCCTGAATTACGGCGATGGCAGCTTCCAGCACAGCGCATTTCACTTTCCGGGCCTGGCTCAGCTTACCCTGGATCTGTATCCCGTTCCCCGGCTGATGGACACCCGCTTCAATGGTCGCTATCCCCGCCGTCTGTACGATGGTGACAAGCCCTTTCCTGTGGATTTTGCGCTGGGTGCAGCCCTGATGGTGCGAGCCGAGGCCATCGACGCCGCGGGCCTGCTGGACGAAAATTACTTTATGTACGCGGAGGAAATGGACTGGCAGCAGCGCATCCAACAGACGGGATGGTCCATCTACTGCGTCCCGACCGCCCGCGTCACCCATTACGAGGGGCAGAGCGCCCGCCAGTTTCGTCGGGCCATGACCGTGGCCCTGTGGCGCTCGCGGCTACGTTACTACAGCAAATATCATCCGGCGTGGAAACAGCGAATGGAGCGCTGGCTTATCGCCCGGGCGATGAAGCAACGCCTGGCGCAGGCCCGGGCAGCACTGGCCGAGGGCGAAGGCGATGTGGATGAGCTGCGTGACCAGATCGCAGCCTATGAAGAGATACTGGACTTGCTGCGCAAATAGGTAGTGGATATCGGGTATTTGCAAATCGATTAGCGATTGCTCACGCCTTCGACCCACCAGCTGGGGAGGATGACCTCGGTTTCAGCCTCGGCCATCAGCTGATCCACCATCCAGAGGATATCCAGGCCCGCTTCAGCCTCCCGCACTTCAGCCAGTTTTGCCGAAGTCTCCACCCGTCGTGGCATGAACAGGGTGCAGGATTCGTCATGCGGGAGGGCGCTGATCTCGTAGGTGCCGATGCGCTGAGCTTCGTTCAGAATCTCTTGCTTGTCAAAGCCGATGAGCGGACGCAACACAGGAAACGAAGCGGCGTCCTCAATGACAGCCATGTTGGCCAAGGTCTGACTGGCCACCTGCCCCAATGATTCGCCCGTGATTAACGCCCGGGAGCGATGCTTCCAGGCCAATCGACTGGCCACGCGCATCATCATGCGCCGATAAAGGATGGTGCGGAATCGCTGGGGGGTCTCCACCGCAAGAATCTCCTGGGCAGGGGCGAAGGCGATGAAGGTGAGGCGGATGCGTCCGTGCCACTCGGCCAGCACCTGGGCCAGATCACGAGCTTTGCGCACGCTGGCGTCATCGGTGTGGGGCTGACCGTGGAAATGCACCAGATGCAGGGTGAGGCCGCGCTTCATCATCCGCCAGGCGGCTACCGGCGCATCGAACCCTGCGCTAAATAGCACCACCGCCCGCCCGCTGGAACTCACTGGCAGCCCACCTGGGCCCGGAACACGGGCTACGAACACATAGGCCCGCTCCTGCACCACCTCTACGAAGATTTCCAGGTCGGGATTGTCCAGATCGACCCTGGCGTGAGTCACTTTCCACACAGCAGACCCCACCTCGCGGCCGATTTGCGGCGAATCAAAGGGATAATGCTTCTCAGCCCGTTTGGGGCGCACCGCAAAGGACTCGAAGGTCATTCCCTGCACCAGATTTTGGGCGGCGGCCTGCATCGCGGGCAGCGTCGCTTCCACCTCGGCGCCGATGCTGATGTGGGCGATTCCGAACACCTTTTGCAACAGCTCCAGCACCTCGGGCACATCCTCAGGCCGCAGTCCCCGCACCACCAGCCGGTTGCGCATATGTCGCACCCGGACCTGAGGGAATCGCCCCAACCGTCGCTGAATGTTCCGTTTGAGGATATTCTCGAAATAGCTCTGGTTGCCTCGTTTCAGTGCGATTTCATGATAATGGATGATGAGAACGGGGGATTCGGGGATGGCGTTGGTTGGGATGGGCATGGTCAGAATGCGTGTAGAGAGGGTGTGTAGAATTGGATACTGGTCATGGTATTGTTTTGTGTTCGGTTGCCCCGCTCCCCAATGGTCGACTATTTTCTCCAGCGATGTTCATCTGGCCCTTCGCAACAGGTGTCGGCCAAAATCAACTCCTCGGGCGTATCCCTTTCAAAGGAGAGGGTGTGCACATGCCCGCCGTAGGCGCGAATAAGATTGTCGGCCACATACACCTGCTCGGGAGGACCATAGGCGATGATGCGATGGTTGAGCAACATCATGCGATCGAAGTTACGGGCAGCCAGGTCTAAATCGTGGGTGGAGACTAAAGCTGTGACGCCTCGATCCCGCACGATATCCAAAATGTGAAGAATGGCCTCTTGACTGGGAGCATCCAGGCCCGTGAAAGGTTCGTCCAGCAGCAGAAGCTCCGCTTCTTGAGCCAGGGCTCGGGCCAAAAATACCCGCTGCTGTTGTCCGCCCGAAAGTTCTCCGATCTGCCGATGGGCGAGCTCCAACATATTCACCTGCTGCAGCGCATCATAGACGATCTCCCAATCCTTTTTGGTGGGCCATCGAAACAAACCGATCTTGCCGCTGCGCCCCATCATCACCACATCCGCCACCGTCACCGGAAAACCCCAATCGATTTGACTCCGCTGGGGAACATAAGCGATGCAGATGTGTCCCCCGGGCGGTTGTCCGAAAATGCTAATTTCACCTGTAGTCGGGCGGATGATGCCGCTTATTGCCTTGAACAGCGTACTTTTGCCTGCGCCATTCGGTCCAACCACCGCCACGCGCTCCTCCCTCCGCACTTCGAAGGTGACGCGATCCAACGCCAGAAAATCGCCGTAGCGCACGGTCAGCTCACGGACATCCAACGCCGGGGCATCGGCGATGTGTTCATGTTTGGGATAAGAAAACTGCTGAAAAATGTCGGTCATGAGGAATACTCAGCGCACAAAGGGAACAGAATCAAGCGATTATTTTCGTGGTTCAGAACAGCGCTTTTTGGACCTCAGGAGGCGTAACCTCCAAGAGGTGGACATCCAATTTTGGTGGTCCGGAGACTTTTTGTTCGCCCTGAAAGGCATAGAAGCCCATCAAAACCAGTGGCTCCATCATGGGGGTATTGCGATGCGTAACGTCGAGTCAGTGGCCTGGCGGCAATTCAAGTGCTCGGCCTGCCCGACTGTCAATCTTGCGGGATTTGGAGCTCCGAAACTGCGCCTCGCCATGCGATGCAAAATCGATGAAATGTCGGTGATGCCTTGAGTATACCATATAAGGATATCAAATTCGCCGATTGAACTGCAATACACGCCAGTCTGCGCCGATGACGCATTGCATAACTAATCCTAAGTCAAATCTGCTTTGAGAGAAGAAGGCGACGGCCGGCCTACGCCGTCCCTTCACCAACCAGAGACGGTCCACGGAGGCCGACCGCTGGCGCAAAGCGCCTGGAGAGTCCGAGTTTACTCGATGGTAAAGGCCTGACCGCCATCACTGGCCGAATGAATTCGGTTCTTGGGGCTGCGCCGTCTGCAGAGCTCGAGTTCACTCAGCCTGTGTACCATTAGACAAATTACCCCGAAATTGAAACGCATCGCATTGGGGTGCGTTTCAAAATTGGGGCAGGCATTGTAAAACCCGCCGCATTGCGAATCCGGCTCCGAAGCGGGGCTCATCAGGGCGGATTCGTAATCCGCCCGGCCCAAAAATAAAAGCGCCCCCAAACTGAAACGCACCCTCCCATTGCAGCAATTCCAAATTTAGGGAAAACCGGCAGAAAGCGTTTATCTGAGGCTTCCCCGCCTCCTTTTTGCCCCTCCCTGGCCCTCCCCCGACACTCGCTACGCTCGCATTCGAGGGAGGGAGCCCTTCAGCTACAAAGTTTTATTGCTCTCGTCGGGCTCCTCCCCCCGTGCGACGGCTGTCGTAACGGGGAGAGGCTGGGAGGAGGGCTTGGAGCAACGACAAATTTAAAACTGCTGCTTCCGATTTGTCGGGCTAGGGGGAGTCGCCAGTTCGATGTATAATTAATTGAAGGTAACTGCTAAGGTTGACTCGTCTGCGCCGCTCCGCCCGAGGCTAAACCCTCGGGCTACGGTTGCAAAGCCCCACTGGGGCTCAGCCGTGCAGCCCAGAGGACTTGGCAAGGGTAGCCCGGAGGTTCAGCTCCGGGCGAAAAAACAGGCCGAAGCCAGGTACGTAAGCAGTTACAATTGAAGTCTTTTTTCAAAAGGAGATACGATGATGGCCACTCAGGAAACGACATTGACCGCATTTGATGGAACTCCGATTTTTTTACGCGTCTGGACTCCAGAAGAACAGTCTCCACGGGCTGTGTTGATTTTAGTTCATGGCTTGGCTGAGCATGCTGGGCGTTATCAATATGTGATCGACGCGTTTCTTAACCGTGGGTATGTCGTTTATGGCCATGATCATCGTGGGTTCGGCAAGTCTGGTGGAATTCGCGGACACTGGGAGCGTTTCGATGACGTCATTCGAGATATGAAGGTGGTGGTCGATGAAGCCAAATCAAGGTGGTCGCATCTGCCATTTGGTATGTTTGCGCACAGTATGGGGGGCGTTATTGGCATACACTATCTGGCGCGATATGAAGAGCAATTTCGTGCGGCTGTTATTTCTGCTCCAGGATTTGGCCCGGGCCCGGACCAGAACAAGTTGCTGCTCATGATTACCCCCATCGCCAATCTCATTATTCCTCGCAAGCCGCTAGATCGTGGACTGTCGGAGGAGTACACACTTAGCCATGATCCAGCCCAGGCGCAGGCATGGAATACCGATCCCCTGGTTCATCCATACGCCACACCTCGTTTTGGGGTGGAGTATATGCGTGCAGCCAGAGAAGCTAAAAAATTGTTGGCTCAGCTCATGATACCTGTGCTTGTAGTGATGGGGGAGGAAGATGTCACGGTTAGCCAGAAAGATATTCGAGAGGCTGTGGCGATGGCATCCGATAACCTGACATTCAGAACCTATGCTGGCGCCTATCACGAAGTCCATAACGAAATCGCCGAGATTCGCGAACCCATGTTGGTGGAAACGGCAGCTTGGTTGGATGAAAAGTTGCTGGGGATGCAGTTATGAATCGTCTTGTGGTGCAGAAACAGTTCGGAGAGAACGCCCAACGCTATGTCACTTCGCGTGTCCATGCACTGGGGGCGAGTCTGGCCGAAATGGTCCGTCTTGCTCAACCACAGCCTCACTGGCTGGCTTTGGATGTAGCGCCTGGGGGCGGGCATTCGGCGTTGGCCATTGCTCCCTACGTGCGAATGGTGGTGGCTCTTGATGTAACGTTGCCCATGTTACAGGCCGCTCGGACCTTTGCGCAAACCCAAGACCAGATGAACATCTTGTGGGCGCAAGGCGATGGCGGGCGTCTGCCTTTTGCTGGGCGGCAATTCGATTTGGTCACCTGTCGCGTGGCATTACATCATTTTCCGCATCAGGCAGCAGCCATCGCTGATTGGGCGCGCGTGCTCAAGCCTGGCGGAAGACTGGTGCTGGTCGATAATATCGGGCCAGAAGATGAGCAAGCCAATCGATATGTCAACGCCTTTGAAAAGCTACGCGATAATTCTCACGGAAAACTTTACCCGCCCGCGGTGTTGATAGCATTCATCGAGGCTGCAGGGCTTCGGCTGCTTGAGTCGCTGACGATTCAGAAGCCTATGGCATTTCATGCCTGGATGGAGCGAATGCAAGTTCCTGATAAGGATCGTGAGCGCCTGACGCAAATGTTGTGGGAAAGCGGGGGGAGCGCACGCACGTTTTTGGATCCACAAGGAAAAGGCAAAGCAACCACCTTTTCTCTTCGAGAAGGCATTTTTCTGGCGCAAAAGCCTCTGTAACAAAAAAGCGCCAGTCTTCATGATGACTGACGCTAGGAGATGCCCCCGCTCCGACTCGAACGGAGACGCCCGGATGGGCACAGGCCCTCAACCTGCCGCGTATGCCAATTCCGCCACGGGGGCGCATCTTTGCCCATTATACGAACCTCAATCTTCCTTGTCAACATTTGACCAAATCCTTTACAATGAGTATCCGCCGCAACGAATGCTGCGTTGCGGTGTTCTTCTATTGCCTGTTTAACGGCTTCTATTATTTCAATTTTTATTATGCGTTCTACTTTTTCTTCCCAACACACAATGTGCTCTGAACTCTTGGGTGACTTGTTTAGTCTTCCGGTTGGAGGTTTGATTTCCCTATGAAATTGGTATTGGATGCAATGGGGGGGGATTACGCGCCGCTGGAGACCGTTGCTGGTGCGGTGGATTACGCCCACGATACACAACACACCATTATCCTGGTCGGGAAAGCGGACACCATTTATGAAGAACTGGGAAAATACAATACAGCGGGACTTGATCTGCCTGTCATTGACGCCCCAGAAGTTATTTCCATGGAAGAACGCCCAGCCATGGCTGTCCGCCGGAAAAAAAAGAATTCGATGGTTGTAGGGATGCGGCTTGTGCGAACTGGTGAGGCGGACGCTTTCTGTTCGGTGGGGAACACGGGAGCAATCCTAACGGCCGGGCATATGGTGTTCCGACGTATCCGCGGCGTCCATCGTGCAGTGTTGACTACACCGTTTCCTAATTTCAGAGGACATCATGTCTTTGGCGATGTTGGCGCTAACACCGATTGCCGACCAGAATGGTTGGTGCAATGGGGGCATTTGCTAAGCATTTTTGCCGAAGCCCGTCTCAACATCCATAATCCGCGCGTAGCGCTTCTTTCTAATGGAGAGGAAGAAGGAAAAGGGAACGAACTTATCAAGAATGCTCAGGAACTTATGGCTCAGGAACTCGATTTGAACTATATGGGCGTTATCGAGCCAAAGGAAATGTTTGAAGGCGCGGCCGACGTGGTGGTTGCGGATGGTTTCACGGGCAATATCACCGTCAAGACTTCAGAAGCTGTCGCCCGGTATCTCATGACCATTCTTAAAGAGGAGATCATGAGCAGACCCTTGGCAAAGGCTGGGGCATTGTTGTCAAAACCAGCTTTCAATGCTGCATCGGAAAGGCTTGATGACAAAACCTACGGGGCGGGTATGTTGCTGGGACTCAACGGTTTGGTAACAATTGGTCATGGACGAGCAAAACGTGATAGCGTCTACTATGCGCTCAAAACGACTGCCCGGCTTGTCGAAGCTGACATTTTGCAAAAAACGCGTTTGAAAATCGAATCACTACTCAAGACACAACGGAATCGAGGTGTTGACGCATGAGAGATGCAGATTCTAGAGCACAACTGATTGAATTGACCCGACGTTTACACAGTGCCCCGGCCTCAGTGCGTGAATTACTTTTGCACACGCTAGAAACACTACAGGCCTCTGACATCCATCCTGTTGCAGCAGCAGAAACTGTGTTGAAACGGACGAAAAATCTTTCTTCTGATGTAATCGAGCAAGCATTGTCAATCGCTCGTGATGGCGTACGGCGTCGTGTTGTAGTAACCGGCATCGGTGTTTTGACCGCTGTTGGACACACTGTTTCAGAAATGTGGGAAAACTTGCTCGATGGACGTTCGGGCGTAGATTACGTAACCTTGTTTGACGCCTCTCGTTATCCGACTCGCATTGCTGCAGAAGTAAAAAATTGGGACCCCACCCGCTACATTGAACGAAAAGAGGCCCGTCGTATGGCTCGCTGTTCTCAGTTTGCTGTGGGGATGGCAGAAGATGCGCTGAATGATGCTGGTTTATCCACCTCTGGCGATTTGGGAGATCGGGTGGCTACAGTTATTGGTACCGGATTGGGTGGATTCGATATCTATCAGAAAACTTTGCTCGATGCGGCAAAGCGCGGCGCGTTTCGTGTGCGTCCCATGGCTGCCGTGGGAGGACTGCCTAACATGCCCGCGTTTTACATCAGCCAGCGTTTTGGAATTAAAGGGCCACTGAATACCGTAGTCACCGCCTGCGCCGCTGGCACTCAAGCCGTGGGCGAGGCAATAGAGCTCATCCGCCATGGTTACTCCGATATCGTTGTTTCCGGCGGCGTTGAAGCGCTCGTTGGCGATATGTTCTTTGCTGGATTTTCTGCCATGAAAGCCATCAGCACCCGCAACGATCCCCCTCAATTGGCCAGTCGGCCCTTTGACGCCAACCGGGATGGGTTCATCATTGGCGAAGGCGGCGCCGTACTTATCCTGGAAGAGTTGGAACATGCTCAGGCTCGTGGAGCGAAAATATATGCCGAAGTCATCGGTCATTCGGCCTCAGCGGATGCATTTCATGTGGCCGCACCGCATCCAGAAGGTGAAGGCGCACAAAACGCCATGCAATGGGCGTTGGAAAACGCAGGCATTTCGCCAGAGGACGTGGATTACATCAACGCCCACGGCACCAGCACCAGGCTGAATGACAAAACGGAGACCTACGCCATCAAAAAGGTCTTTGGGGAACACGCCTATAATCTAGCCATCAACTCCACGAAATCCATGATTGGGCATGCGTTTGGCGGCGCTGGAGCTATCGAAGCTGCAGTGGTGGCGTTAAGCGTCCTCAACGATAAACTCCATCCCACCATTAACTACCAAACCCCCGACCCTGATTGCGATCTCGATTATGTTCCCAACACCGCTCGCACTCAACCTGTCAATATCGCCCTTTCCAATTCCTTTGGTCTGGGAGGACAAAACGCCTGTTTGGTTATGAAAAAATACATCGGCTAAATCCATCATCCCCCCATCTCTCCGAGGTTTTTTCTTATGCGTGTTTATACAAACCATTCCCTGATTGTCAAAAAAGGTAAATTGGGGCGCAGGCTTAGCATGACCGGCCTGATAATTCTAGGCGTGGGGATGCTGGCCTCTTTCGCCCCAGGCATGATTCAGAAAGCTGGAGAAGCTTCTTGGACGCAAACACCATTCATCCAGTGGACCTACAATGGGGGATGGCTTTATCTTTCTTTGGCGGCGTTAATTTTAGGCTTTGTTCTAGGGCAGATTGGCAATCATTACATGCGCCGATTTCTTAAACCTCGCCGCCCAGATCTGGTCATTACCAAGGCGCTCAAAGGCTTTGATGATCGAAATCGTCTCTATGTTTGGGCCAGCCCTATTGATTTGGCGTTCGTGGGCCCGGCGGGAGTATATGCCATCGTTGGTCGTGACTTGGCAGGAAAAATCACCATTCGTGATGGTAAAGTTCAAACTCCATTCTCAATCAAAAAATTATTAAGTTTTTTCGGAGATGAAGGCGGGGGACGCCCGCTGGATGAAGCCAAGGCTGAAGCGGAAAAGCTGTCTGATTGGCTATCTGAGCAAATCAACGGGGATGTCAAGATCGATGTCAAGCCTCTGGTTGTTTTTACCAGCGACAATGCAGATCTGACCGTTGTGGATGGTGATGTGCCAGTATTGCACTACAAGCAACTAAAGTCATTCCTGCGTAGCCAACTCAAAGGCAAGCCCATCTCCAAAAGCGTATTACAGCAAGTAGTGGATTTATTGGATAGTGAGGCGCATGCGCGAGGAGCAACATCCTCAGCCTCGATTACAGAAGGCTAAACCCTGTCAAGATGCATTTTTGACAAGGCGTTTTCTTCATGCTATACTCTGCGCCACCAATCGCATAACCCTCGTAAAAGCGATGACGAGGAAGAGTAAGCGTTGAAACGACGTCCCAGAGAGTCGGGAGCAGGTGCGAGCCCGATACGCACGTCAGCGCCGAATGGACCTCTGAGCTGCCGGTCGAAAGCCATTGGCAAGTAGCCCGAGCCGGAATTGCCACCGTTATCAGGGCAAAGGGTATAAGCCCGCTCT
>CAZYSY010000077.1:0-10457 GCA_964650295.1 uncultured Caldilineales bacterium
CCGCTTCATCAAGACATTCGGCTATTTCGAGTGCTCAAGACTCACGGGAAGGAAATTCCAGGGCTGGGATGACTTCAGCGAATTCAGAAATACATCCTCTTGCGACGCCCTCAACCGGTTTTTGGTGGAGGAAACCGTCAAGATTATGAATGATTCGGTTGGCTCCTCTGTTGTAGCGGACCAAACTGAGAGTCGCTGAATCATTCTACGCCTGCTCTCTCCTCTTCGGTCTCCGGTCGATTCACTTCAAAATCATCACATCATCAGGGCTTTCCACGTTCATCACATAGCCGGTGCGGGTGGAGAAGTTGGTGGGCTGATCGTAGGCGTGAAGCACGCCTGTGGCCATCAGCAGCAATCCCGTTTCCTCGTGCGTAGGTTGCAGGGCGTGGAGCTTGTCGAACAGCGGGTGGGGATCATCCTCAGGGTCGAAGTAGACGAAGAAGATGGCGTCGGCGGTCTGGCCCGGCTTGCGCACAAAACCGATGCCCTCCTGGGAATAATACATCTCCCGCAGGTCGTGAATGTTCGAAAAATCTACGTAGCCCACCACCGTGACCCGCTTCCCATCCAGATCGAGATATTTGTCGGGGTGTTGATAAAGCGAGGTGATAGGGATGGCGTCCTTGGGGGCTTTTGTCCCCGCCCAGTAATAGCCCCTTCCCTCCTGCAGCGCCAGATAGCCGCCAGCGCATTCGTAGACATGGGCGAAGCTCTCGGATGTGATTTCTTGCGGCCACCAGTCAGCGGTGAGGGTGGGAGTCGGGGCCAGGTTTACGGGATGACAGGCCTGGGTCATGGCCGCTGCATCCGCGGGATCGAAATCGAAGGCCAGTAAAATGGCGTTGTTTTCCAGATTATATTTGATGTGAATGTTGGTGGCTGACGCTGGGAGAAATTTGGGCGCCCAGCCACGTTCGATCTCGCCAGCCTCGACCAGCGAAGTATAATCGTTGTATTGTTTTTCCTGAACTTCACTTAGCGGGTTGCAGGCGGTCAGGATGCCCATCGTTGCCAGCAAGATGACGCCAAGGATGAGTTTGGTCAGTTTCATTGGAGTTCTCCGTGAGAAGGTGGAGGGTTTGGTAATGGTAGTATAATCATAAGGCCATAGGCAAATAGCAATACAACAGTGAGAAGCGCCACATGCGCCCAGATGGCCCGGTGAGTGGCCGGGTGATGCAGGACGCGGGCGACTTCCCAAAAGAGGGGGCCGGGATGGATGAGAATGTCCCAGCTATTCCAGCGCAGAAAACGCCCGATGTAGACGCCGAAACTGGCCATGGCGATGACGCCCGCGGCAAAGAGCCGGGCAGGCCAGACGCCCATTCGCTCCCGCACGGCCGTTTGCATCCAGGCCACAGATGAGAATCCCAGCGCCAAACCAGCCAGGGCCAGGCTGAAGAACATGACCACATCGTAGAAATAGGGAATGTCACCGATGGGGTGCAGGTGGGCGATGTCGGTGATGAGATAGGGGGCGTTGGGCAAAAAGGCCAGCCATGCGGCCGCCGCCATCAGAGCAGGCACGCGACTCCTGGGCGCTATCATGCAGGTAAACCAGGCGAAGAGCAGCGGCAACCAGGCCAGAAAGAGATTCCACACCAGAAAGCCATAAATGATCGAGCCGGTGTAGGCCATACGGAAGAAGACCAGGCCCGCAGGCAGGCCCGCGGACAGGGTCAGGGCCAAAAATTGTTTGTTTCGAAGAGTTTTCATAAGGATTCGTTGAGATTTCATCAATATCGCAGCAACGAAGCGCCTGTTTCCGGAACATCGGCGCTCTCATCGCCGAAATATGAGTCCAACCATCTGTACGCCTGCCAGCGAGATACGTTCCACGATTGCCACCGTCGCCAGGAAGCATCATCCCGTCTCTGCTGGTAGCGAAACTGCAACTCCTCTTCTGCGGTTTGTCGCATATCGCCCAGTTCGGGCAGCGCCGCCACCAGTGCGGGCACAGCATCATCAGAAAGATTTAGCAGATAATTAACATCGACAACGCGAGCGCCATTCGAAACTGTGACTAGCCCTTTCTCCAGGTGGCGCCCTACATTTTTCCGCACGATAAAGGCGTCGGGATTGAGCAGGTTGAGGGTGAGGACGAAGCCAAAGGCTGCAACCAGGAGACCTAGCGCCAGACGCCCGGGGGCGATCCACAGCGTCACGGCAAACCACACCAACAGCGCCCCCAGCCAGATCATGAACACATGGGGATAGATGCGCATGGTGGTAAAACCATAGGCCGCCTCATACATGCCCAGACGCTTGAAAGCAGAAATCAACAGCACCACGGTCAGGGCCAGCAGCAGGGAAGCCGATAGATTAAAAGCCAGTTTCGGGCCGGGTTGCTGTGGTCGACTCAGGGCGTGCAGAAGGAGAATAATGCCGAAAATGAACAACGCCACGATGACCAACTCGGCAAAGCCGCGGCGGGCGTATTCGGCGTAGGTGAATTTTTGTTCTGCGATATTGAGAGCGCCGCCGAAAAGATAAGGTATCTGAATAACCGTGAAAGAGAGCAGAAGTAAATTGACGAGGTTGATGGGGATGATGGTCTCGATGACGCCCAATCGCCATTCGCTCTTTTTGGACGATGCAGGCGCCTCATCTCCCAGGCCGATAATATCATCAGAGGAGGACATCCGGGGCTCTTCCTCCTGCGCAGAATACGCCAATCCCCCAGCTACAAATAGTCCGATAATGATCATGAAAATGGTGCGAAACCCCCATTCCACAATGATATCCCAGGATAATAACTTCTTCACAACCTCCGCAAAGATGAGATCGGCGGAGATCAACAGCGGCAGAAGAATAATCAACATAGGAATGCTGATCAATAGCCCTTTGATCACGCTTGGGATCGATCTGGCGTATTTTCCCTCCCAATCCTCTTTCAGCGATTGATTGGCTCTCTGAAGCAAATGTTGACTATGCCAGATGGAGGACAGGAAGGCCCGCAGCGGCTCGACGAACAAATCTTGCATGCGTAAGGAGAGCGAGGAGCGTCGCACCAGATTCTCGCTAATCAGAATGAGGATAGTGAGGATGGAGAGGATGTTGAGAAAGGTCAGGAACGCATTGGCCCGGATGACGACCATGGCCGCGAAGAGAAGCAACAATGGCGGAAGCCACAGATTCGAAGGCAAGGCCCGCACCTGATGCCAGCGCAGTGCAAAAAACAGACCCATCAACAACAAAGAAGTGTAAATCAGCACCGACACGCCAGGCATTTTACCCCAGAACAGCAAGTCAAAGGCCCAGCCCAGGCCCAGGCCTACAAGAAGAATACGAAGGGGGTGGCGAATAGTCATGATCATTGCTCCTGTTTGGGAAAACATTGCTCACGCAAAGGCGCAAAAGGGGAAAGTGATAAAGCGGAAATGCAGGCAACGCTTATCCCGACGAATTTACGTCAGGTAGCCAGAGATATCGAACAGTGAATCACTGAACACTGAAACACACTGCCATCGTACTCCTTTCCCCCCACCGCCTTCAACAGTCTGAATGTCACTTTTAGCGCACCTGAGTGCTTGACGAAAATAATCGTTTGAAGCACAATGAGGTCATGTCGTCCCCACGCCTCGAAATCCTTATCGTCGAAGACAACGCCCGTTTGCGTCCTGCCCTATGTCAAGGTTTGGGTGATACTGGCGCTGTAGAGGTCATCGCCTCCTGCGAAAGCGGCGAAGAAGCCCTGGACCTGTGTCTGCGCCAGCCGCCCGACGCCATCCTCATGGACGTGCAACTGGCCGGGGTGATGAACGGCATCGAGACTGCGGTGGCCATTCGCCGCGAATTTCCCCGCATGCCGGTCGTCTTCTACTCCATCCAGGATGATGATGATTACTATCGCCAGTTTCGGCGGGCGGGCGTGCTCACCCACTTCGCATACGTGCGTAAATCCAACTACCTGCTGCCCGATATGCTCATTCCCCTCTTTCGCGATGCAGTGGCGGGTCGCAGTTTCATCGATCCAGACATCGCCGATCGGGTGCAGGAAGTGCAACGCAAGGACGCCAACGATCCCATGGCGCTACTGGAGCCTAACGAGCGGCAAGTGGCCCGCATGTTGGCCCAGGGTTTGACCAATGAGCAGATCGCAGCTCGTCTGGGTTTTCGCGATAAGCGCACCATCAGCCGGGTGAATGGGCAGATATACGCTGCCTGGGATTTGAAACACTCTAACACCGACGAGAAGGTCGCCCGCACCCGGGCTGCGATCATCGCCCGCACGGGCATCCTCATCCACTGGGATGATGCGGGCGATGCGTATGTGCTGAATGAAAAAGAGGAATGGGTGCTGATGTGACGCAACCAATTTTGGAGTAAGCAGCCCAACTGAATGGCGGTTTGTCGATATCCAAGAAGATAGAACGCAGATGACGCTGATACCACAGTTTTTTGATGGTCAGCCGATCAGAATTTTGCGCCATTGCGTCCGGTCGCATCTGTGATGCGGCGGGCGGCTACTGGCGGATCACAGACTCGCCTGGGAGCATTTTTTATCAGGTTTGTGGGCTGAGCCGGGCCTGCGACCCGGTGACCATGTTAAAAGGCGGTGAAGCCCAACTTTTTCATCGTCAAAAATCTGCTCTTTCCGCGTCACCTGCGTTCTACAAAGTGGTTTTCGAAACAGTATCCGCTATTATGACTTCACATCTCTTCCTGAACTGGGCGCTCATTGCCATCTCTTTGTTCAACGCCATCTTGCTGCTGTGGCTGAGCCTGACGGTGTGGCTGAACGCGGATCAACGCTCGCCCGGCGTGTGGCTGGCCGCGGGGGGATTTTTATTGGGATCAGCCTTTTTCGTCAGTCACTCCGCCTTGCTGATGAAGAATGGCGATCTTTACATCACGCCCGCCACCATTCCCTGGTTCGTCATGGGCCTGGCGCCAGTGGCGTTGTTGCCCGCGGCCTGGTATCTGGTCATCCTCTGGCACGCAGGCTATTGGGATACGCCCGACTCCCCGCTGCATCGCCGTCATCGGCGCTGGGTGTGGCTGGTGGCGGGGATCGTTGTGGCTGCGTTGGTGAGTCTTGCCCTGATGGGCATTCCTTATCTACCATTTTTCTACCGGCTCACACCTCTCATCTGGCCCGAGCGGGAACTGCTGCGTTATCCCATCTTCGGCATTCCCCTGGCCACTGCCGCTTTCCCCATCTACGTGCTGCTGAGCATGGCCCTCTCGCTGGACGCCATCCTGCATCCCGGGCCCAGTCGCCGTCTCATGGGCAAAGAGGCCCGCCGCCGGGCCCGTCCCTGGCTCATTGCCGCCTCGGCGCTGTTGCTGCTGGTGGCCATTGTGGTGGCCATTGTCGTTTTGTGGACTGTGCCGCAGACCAAAACTCAAAGCGGCGTCTACATCTTCACCCAAAGAACGCTCAACGCCATCGGCCTGTTGGATTTGCTGGCCGAAGGGCTTATCGCGGGCGTCATTCTCATGTTGGGACAGGCCATGGCCGCATATGAGCTTTTCACAGGCAAGGCGCTTCCCCGCCAAGGATTGGCCAACCAGTGGCGCCGGGCTCTGGCGCTGGCCGGGGGATTCAGTATTGTGGTGGGGGGATTGTTGGCGCTGAATCGCCCACCTGTCTATGTGGCGTTACTCGCCGCCTTGATCATCGCTGCGTTTGCTGCGTTGTCAGGCTGGCGCATCTTCGATGAATGGGATCGTAGTATGCAGCAACTGCGGCCTTTCGTTTCCAGCCAGCGCTGGTATGAGTCTCTTACCGCCAGGGGTTCGACAGAGACGCCCGATCCCTTCCGGGCCCTATGCAGCGATCTCCTGGACACCCCCATCGCTTATCTCATTCCCACCGGCCCCCTGGCCCCCTTCGTCCGGCCCCGCAGCCACCCGGAAGGACGAACCATCCCCGAGACGTCTGATTTGCCGCAGAAACAGGATGAAAACGCCCTGATCCTGGCCATCGCTCCCGCTGCTTACCAGGGTTGCGACTGGGCCATTCCCCTGTGGAGCGAGCGAGGACGCATTGGTTTTTTGCTGCTGGGCTCGCGACGGGATGGCAGCCTGTTCGCCCGGGAGGAAATCGAGATTGCCCGGGCCGCCGGTGAACGCCTGATCGACGCCGAGGCCAGTCTGGCCCTCTCGCAACGCTTGATGACGTTACAGCGGGATCACATGGCCACCACGCAATTGTTGGATCAGCGCACCCGTCGTTTGTTGCACGACGAGGTGTTGCCAATGATTCACACCGCCATGCTGGAACTGATCGCCGATGGAGATCAAACCCAGGTCATGAAACAACTTTCCCGGGTGCATCAAGATATCTCGGGCCTGCTGCGAGAGTTGCCCGCCATCACTACCCCCGATATTGCCCGTCGGGGATTCGTTCCCACCCTGCGTCGCACGATAGAAGATGAATTTGGCCGCAATTTCGACGAAATCATCTGGCAGATTGACGAGAATTCAGCCCGAGTTATGGATGCGCTCAACTCCCAGGCTCAGGAGGCGATGTATTACGCGGCCAGGGAATTGGTGCGCAATGCAGCCAAGCACGCATTTCCTGAGAGCAGCGACTCACCGCGGCGGCTGGCCGTGCGGGTGTGGACGGATGCGAGAGCGGTGCTGCTTTCGGTGGAGGACAACGGCGTGGGTGTGGGCGCCGCGGGTGAATCGGGCCATGGTCTCGGCCTGCACGGGGCGCTGATGGCGGTCGCGGGCGGCGAGCTGGCGCTGGAAAGCATCTCCGGACGCTACACCCGCGGCATCCTGCGAATGCCGGTGGAGCAGAAAATGGATCGGGATCAGGATCGATGAAAAACTGAGCATTCTTTTCGCCTCTCTGCTGGCCGCCATCGTCCCGCCCTGGCTGCTGGTCTAAGCAACGCCGCTCTGCGGCGCCATGTCTTTCTCATCAGCTTCATCCTGGTCACGTTGATCGCCCTGGCGGCTTTCGTTGGGCAAACCGCAAGTGTATGGCACACAACCTGAATTTCAGCCGGGCGCAGGGCATGCCCTGAATAATAGGGGTAGGCTGAGAACGAAGGGGGGGAGTGGGTAGGTGTAGAGGGCTTTGGATGGCTTTGGATCGATATTTGCGTGCGTAGGACACGTGCTGGTCAATTTTCACCATGTTTTCAGCTGGTAGGAGGAGATGGGCCAGATGCACCAGGATACATGGGCGGGACGTTGCACATCGAGCGCATTTCATCATGCGCAACACGTTCTGAGTTTACAAAATATGAATATTGACCAGGGAAAGGCTTGCCAATGTTGTCATCCGGGCATAAAATGAGCGAAGTTCTGTCAATGCTAACACCCCATCATCACTAAAACGCGATGCAGTGCTGAGCAATTTCATTTTTCGTAACTGCTAAGGTTGACTTGTCTGCGCCGCTCCGCCCTTGGCAAAGGTAGCCCGGAGGTTCAGCTCCGGGCGAAAAAACAGGCCGAAGCCAGGTACGTAAGCAATTTCATTTTTCTGTCTCTTTGCGTTTTTGTGCTGGTGGTCTTTTCTGGTTCAGTAGATAACATTCAATCAAAATATGATATCGGAATGATGAGCTTCACCCGCTCATCAGGATATCATCTCAATTTCATTCTGGAGGTCAATGTGGACCGAGTAGGTTTATATCTTCAAGACGCTCACCCCATTCGTGAAGGCATGTCTCTGGCGCAGTACGCCGAAGAAAAAGGTTTCGAGGCTGTGTGGCAGGCGGAGTCGCGGTTGGTGCGTGACGCCATCGTACCCATGGCCGCGTATGCGGCCGTCACAGACCGCATTAAGATCGGCAGCGGCGTGATTAATAACTGGACCCGCAATATTGGGCTGCTGGCTGCGACATTTCTCACCCTGGATGATCTTGCTCCAAATCGCATCATTTGTGGCATAGGTGCCTGGTGGGACCCCTTGGCCCGTAATGTGGGCATCGAGCGCCGCAAGCCGCTAAAGGCAATGCGTGAGACTGTCTATGTACTGCGCGAGCTTTTGGCGTTGAAACGCGTTACCTTTCATGGTGAATTTCATCATGTGGATGGTATCGAACTGGATGTAGTGCATGGTCGCCGAGAGCCGCGAAATGTACCGATTTACATTGGCGCGACCGGTCCTAAGATGATGCAGCTCACTGGCGAGATCGCTGATGGGGCGGTGTTGAACTATTGTGTGCCCCCCGAGTACAACGATCAGGCCATGGAGTTGTTGGATAAAGGCGCACGCAAGGCCGGTCGCTCGGTCTATGATCTGGATCGGCCCCAGCTGGTGGTGTGTTCTGTGGATCATGATCGTCAGAAAGCATTGGATGGCGCACGGGAATTGTTAACCCAGTATCTGGCCCAACAGCCTCACATTGCCAAAGCCAGCGGCGTAAAGCCTGAGGTGGTGCAAGAGATTCAGAGTATTCTGGGCTGGCCCGCCACTCACGAACAAATCAAAAAGGCCATGCATTTGGTTCCTGATGATTTGGTGCAGCGCATCACTGCCAGTGGTACGCCCGAAGAAGTAAAAGCCAAGGTGCAAGAATATATTGATCATGGCGCCACCTATCCCATTCTCTATCCTTTGGGAGACGCCCGTTTGATGATCGATGTGTTTGCTCCAAATCAGGATGACGCCTGATGGTCTGAACAGTGCAAGTTTGTTGACTCACAGGGATGGATCGAACCGCTAGAGGAAATCCATCCCTGTTTTGTTGGGTGATGTTGGGATGATTGACCAGATTCGGAGCAATTTGAGGAGTAAGGGAGTTGATAATCATGTGTTTTGCTACGGATAACGGTGGGGTTTATGCTATACTTGCTCAGTTCATCAGTAGTGATTTCCTAGCGTTCTCGGCGCTCATTCCCATTTCGGATCTCCAATAGAGCGCACCAGTATTGATCTTTCTAACATTATGAGCACAAAATCTGATGTTTCTTCCATCTCCTCGTTACTCGATCGTCCGGCTGTCCTCTATCTTCGTCTGAATTGGGAGAAGCTCGCGTGGATGGCGCTGATTCTCATCGCTTTTGTGTTACGGCTTTATGATGTAGGCGCGCGCACCATGAGCCATGATGAGAGTCTTCATACAACGTACAGCTATAATCTTTATAGCGGCGTTGGTTTCAAACATGATCCGCTGATGCATGGGCCACTGCTGTTTCATGCCACTGCGTTAAGTTACTTCATCTTTGGTCCCAGCGACTTCTCGGCCCGATTCCCGGTGGTGTTGTTGGGGGCGGGCGTGGTAGCCATGTTGTGGTGGGCGCGGCCCTGGCTGGGCAAGCTGGGCGCGTTTTTGGCCGCGGCCATGCTTGCTTTTTCCCCCACGATGCTTTTCCACAGCCGTTACATTCGTCACGATATGTATGCGATTTTCTTCGCCCTGGCCGTTATTATCCTGGTCTTCCAGTTTATGCAAAAGGGTGATAAGCGTTTATTGGTGGCGATGGCTGCGATGCTGGGGATGCTCTACACAACCAAAGAGGTGGCTTTTATCTATGTGATCATCCTCATTGGGTTTTTGGTGTTGAGCGTGTTGTGGCGACTGTTGGTAGGGGATTGGCGAGAAAAAGGTCGCAAATGGCCGTTTTTTGGCTTATTGGGCATAGGAGGGCTTTTCCTTGTTTATTCCATGTATGAATCCATCCATGCGCCCGTAGGAGAGGTGGTGCATAGCAAGGGTTTGGGCTTTCCGGTGTGGATTATGGCTGTGCTGGGCGCGGGCTTGTTGGCCGTGGCTTTCTGGCTGCTTTTCAAAGGCATAGGCAGGGAGAAGTTGCTGAATTGGCGGGAGCTTGATGTGACGGTCTGGGTCATCACGCTGTCTGGACCTTTGTTCGCCGCGTTTTTCATCAAGATGTTTGGGGGCAATCCTTCCAGCATCGATTTCAACAATCTTCTGGGAAAAAATACCATTATCGCAGCGCTGGTTTTTCTATTGATGTGGCTTGGATTTACGGCGCTGGGGGCGCTCTGGGCCTGGGCGCGAGGTGAGCTGCATGCTTTTTGGGGCGGGTTAGGATTGTATTACGGCCTGATGTTGCTCTTTTTTACCACTTTTTTCACCAATGGCGGGGGTGTGGCTACGGGCCTGGTGGGCGCTTTGGGGTATTGGCTCAGTCAGCAGGAGGTGGCCCGAGGCGCACAGCCCTGGTTTTATTACTTCATGCTGGTTCCCCTCTATGAATTCCTGCCCATGTTGCTGAGCGCGATTGCCAGCATTGGCATCATCGTGCGCATCTTCCGCCGCCAGCGTATCGACGATGCGCCGACTGATGACGCGTCGGGCCCGCAGGAGGTGCGGGATCATTGGCTGCTGTATCTGGTGTGGTGGACGGCTTTGACCTGGGGCGCTTACACCTGGGCGGGCGAGAAGATGCCCTGGCTGACCACTCATTTTGCTGTCCCCATGGCTCTGCTGGGCGGCTGGTGGATCGCGTGGAAGCTGAAGGCTGTCGACTGGCGGGCGGTGTGGAGGCAGGGCGGTTGGTGGGTTTTGCTGGGTGCGCCT
>CAZYSY010000078.1:0-4299 GCA_964650295.1 uncultured Caldilineales bacterium
TTCCTTAGCCTCTTCACAGCCCTCGTCGTTCTGGCGGGGGCTTTTTGTATTTGTGTCATTCAATAGGTGCGAGAATCTGGGTGCGCCTGCCCCAAAAAAATGGCGGGGCGATTCAAATGAATCCGCGTGGTGTTTCCTGAAGGTCAAACAGGCTACTGTTTTTTTGTGTGCAAGGTGGGAGGAATGTAAATTCGGGCGATAATTGTGGTGAGAAAATGAAAGAACTTTCGGAATTATTAGCTAGACTTTTGAAAAACCCTGTCGTTTACGACATGATATTTTCTTTTTAAAACAATTATAATTTAGGCAGTATACGTAATGACAGTGAGCCGTGTGTTGTTATTGTTCATTCAATGTTGCCAATCACCAGTATGTATTAATTGATCCTCAGGGGGCTTCTCTTGACACTTTCTCTAGCGCAAACAGGACAAGCGATGGTGGTGAATAAATCGGAGTGCGAGTAATCCTAATCTTTCTCAGGTTAGTGATTTTTATTTCGGCCATACCTATCATCGTCGCCCCCATGTACACAATGACAAAAGAAAGCCCTCATAAACATTCGTTCATCAAAGGATTTGGACTTATGAAAAAATTTTCAAGCTTATGGTTACTTATTGTTGTTACCGCCATCCTGCTGGGACTTGCCACGACTAGCCTCGCCAGCCCAGCTCAAAACTCGTTGACGCCTAAACCTCAGCCCAATGCGCCCACAGGACCGGGCGAAATCCAGGGCGTTGTCTTTCGGGACTTCAATGCGAGTGGCGATCAGGATTCCATCGAGCCGGGCGTGAGCGGTGTAATCGTTACAGCGTATGATGCTTCCGGCGCTGTAGCAGCAACGGCGACTACCGCGGCGGACGGCTCCTATACCTTGTCTGGCCTCACCGATGGCGTCTCATATCGGATTGAGGTCACCAATTACCCCTCCTTCCTTTTTCCTGCTCCGGTGGGAACCGACAATCGCACCACTACCACGTTTGCTGCCAGTCCGGCGACGAACATCAATGTGGCTTTGATCAATCCCGCCGATTACACCCAGCCCGAGCCAGATATCTCAGGATCTACCTATTTCGCTGGCGATCCCATGGTACCGGGGGATCCCGCCAATGCCCAGGCATTGGTGAGCTATCCCTATACGCGCACCGGCCTGTGTCAGTCTTGTGGCGGGGTGGAGCCCGACCCCACAGTTCTGGCAAAAATGGGAGACGTAGGGTCGGTTTGGGGCGTCGCCTACCAACGCAGCTCCCACACCCTGTACGCTTCAGCTTTCCTCAAACGTCATGCAGGGCTCTACGAGGATTCCAATGGCGATCCTAAGCTGGGTATGATCTTCAAAGTGGATTTGTCCGCCAACACGGTGACGCCTTGGGTGGATTTGACCACGCTGGGCGTGAGCGTGGGGTCGATTCCCGACAACACCAGCCGTGGATTGCAAGGCAATATCAATCCTTCCACCGATGCTGATGCTTATGCCAAAATCGGCAAGGTGGGATTGGGTGATATAGACATTTCAGATGATGAGTCCACATTATGGATTATGAGCCTAAACGATCGTACGCTCTATTCCCTCGACATCGCCAGTCCTACCTCGGTCACGGGATATCCAGTGCCCGATCCCGGTTGCACCAATGGCGAATACCGTCCCTTCGCTGTAAAATATCATGATGGCGACATCTACATCGGTGAAGTCTGCGATGCTTCTGCTACCGGTGGCACAGCTGCAGACTTGCACGCCTATATCTACAAGTTGCCAAACGACGGTGCAGGCGCATATCAACTCGTCTATGATTTTGCGCTCGATTATCCCAAGGGATTGGCGTGGGAAGATGGCCCTGGCACGTGTAACACTATTTCAGGATGGTATCCCTGGCTTGATAGCTATCCCGCGCCCTGCAATGTCAATACCAGCAATGGTCAAACCCGATATGTCCACCCCATGCCTATTCTCTCTGACATCGAGTTCGACTACGATGGCTCTATGATTCTAGGATTCATCGACCGCTTAGGACATCAGATCGGTGACAAGAACGCCAACGATCTGGTGGACCCGCCCGAGGAAACAGCTGCTGCTGTGGTTGGCGGTGACATTCTCCGGGTGTGTAACACTTCCAGCGGTTTTGTTTTGGAAGGTAGTGCGGGCTGTCCCAGCAACGCGAACAATAACCAGGGGCCTGGCGGCGGCGAGTTTTACTATCAGGATGAACTCATTGGCGCTTCTCACCACCTGGAGACCACCAATGGCGGTCTGGCTGTCAACTGGCAGCAAAATCAGGTGGTGGTCACGGCCATGGATCCCTATGCTGTCGATACCGTTACAGGCGGCACCAATCGTTTTGATAACACTACTGGCGCCGCCGAGACGGGGTACGCCATTTACCACAGCCGTGATAATAGTGGTAACAACACCGGCACCTTCGCCAAAGCCAACGGCATGGGCGATGTGGAATTGCTGACCGATCCTGCACCTCTGGAACTTGGCGGAAGCCTCTGGACCGACCTGGGTGACAGTAGCGGCGTTGGCTTTGATAACGGCGTCTATGATCCAGGCGAAGCGAGTATCCCCAACGCCACCGTTTCTCTGGTGTGCGATATTAACGGCGACGGATTCGGTGGCGCCGACGATGTGACCGCCACGACCACGGCTGATGCGAATGGCAACTACTATTTCAAGGATGGCGACGCCAGTCTGTCTACCTTCCCCACAGCATCCTGGGATACCACCCTTCATATCATTCCCAGGCACACCGATTGTCGTATTTTGCTGAACCCCACTCAAAGCGCCTTTACATCGGCCATGGGCGGTTATGGTACGCCTGCCAAGGCCAACAATGGCGGTTCTGATCCTGGCGCAGATCTGCGCGATAGCGACGGAACGCCAAACTTTGACGACAACGGCAATGTGGGCGCCGCCATTACCACCGGAGGCAGCGGCCAAAGCGATCACAGCACCGACTTCGGCTTTTTCCTGGCGGATTGGGGCGACCTGCCCGCGTCTTACAAGACCGCCGCGGCCGACAATGGCCCTTACCATGTGCTGAAAGATGCCGATGCCAATGGTCAGCCAGATCTCTATCTGGGCGCGGCGGTGGATGGTGATAGTGATGGCTTTGTTAACAGCATCGACGACACCAACAACGCCACTGATGACGATCAACCATCGGGCATAGGTTCCGGCAATGGAGATGATGAGGATGGTATCACCGCCTTTACTCCGCTGGTGCCCAACGACCAGGCCTGCGTTACCGTCAGCGCCACCAACAATACTGGCTCCGACGCGTTTCTCTATGCCTGGATGGACTTCAACGGCGATGGGCATTTCACTACCTCGGAGATCCTGGATAATGGCGCAGGTGGGGATTATCAATTCACCGGCGGCAAGGCTCCCGTCCCTGCGGGTGGCGTTTCCAACAAGACCTATTGCTTCCTGGTTCCCAATGGTTCGACCTTCAATGGCGGCAAAGCCGCGATGCGCTTCCGTCTCACGACAGATGCCCTGACCACCAGTGATTGGGGCGGTGCAGCCAGTAATGGTGAGGTTGAAGATTATCTCATTGATTTGGCTCGCATCTCTCCTTATGTGTGGAATGATGGCACGGGTAGCGTTTCCAACATCCAGGATAGTAGCGATACAAATTTGCAAGGCATCACCATTCGCTACGTGTGGGCCGGGCCCAATGGCGTCATCGACACCGCAGCTTCCGATGCTACGGCCCAAGGCGATGATCGCCTGTATACGCGGGGGACTGGCAGCACGGGCATGTCCACGGCCATTGGTTTCATCCCTGGCCAATATCAGTTGCAGATCGCAACGCCGCCCGCCAGCGCTCCCAGCGTTGTTGCTTCAGAATACGGCTCAGATACCGACAAAGACTCCAATGCTTCGCAACCTGGCGGACCAGGCACTGCTGCGGTGGCCAACCTGACCATTCCCGATCCCATCAGCCTCAGCACCGGAGAAGATGGCAACAGTGACAATCCTGGCGCCTTCAACAACTTCCCCGACGCTCAAGATGAACTTTCGGTAGATTTCGGTTTCGTGCCGGTAGATTGGGGGGACCTGCCCGACAGTTACGCCACCGACAAGACCGACGACGGCGGTGAAGGCGTAGGCCCGTATCACGGCGCGCGTAGCAGCCTCAGTTTGGGTTCCACCATCGATAGTGAAGCGAATGGACAACCCACCGGCGACGCCACGGGTGATGGCAGTGACGAAGATGGCATCACCGCCTTTACGCCGTTGGTGCCCAACGATCAGGCCTGCGTCACCGTCAGCGCCACCAACAATACTGGCTCCGACGC
>CAZYSY010000079.1:0-4246 GCA_964650295.1 uncultured Caldilineales bacterium
GTGTATTCGCCATTCAGTTCCACTGGGCATCTCTCCTGTGATGAGTGTAAACGAGTGTTCGTTTTTGAGATCGTTGCAAGGCATCAGGAAAAGAGAATCCCGATTTTGAATTGTACCATTGTAAGAAAAATTCCAGCAAACATTTCGATTCATTTCAACTTTCATTGACGATTAACCTTTTATGTAAGGGAGATCCCTTGCCATGCCAATAGCGCTATGCTAGACTAAAATCACTTCCATTCAGCCAAATTCTGGTTTTTCATAGACTTTCACATGCAAAAAACCGAACCTATCTCTGCTCCCCCCTCACGATTCGAATCATCGACAAAAGCGCAGAATCCGCCTTATGTGATACTCTTGCTGTTATGGATATTGATTCCATGCGTTGTATTAATCTTTCTTTTAATGCGCTTCGAGTGGATCTACCGAGATAAAATTTATCCCGGCATGCAAGTCATGGGCGTAGCGCTCAGCGGCATGACACGCGAAGAAGCCCAAGCTGCATTGAATGCCGCTGCAGCCACATACAACCCCTCTCCCATCGCCTTGCGCTATGGCGATCAGGTTTGGAGGTTGAATAAAGATGAACTCGGCATCAAGGTTTCAATAGAGGAAAGCTTGAATCTTGCTTTTGCGCAGGGGCGCAATGGCAACCTTTTTGAAAACTTGCTTTCGCAATGGCAGATGTTTTGGAATGGATATCGCTTAGAGCCAATCATCACCGTCAATCCTGGCCAGACGGAACAAACCATCCGTCAGCTAACGGCTGAGCTCAATCGCTCTGCGCGCGAATCGGAAGTTAGTTTGAGCGAACTGCAAGTTGTCATTACTTCCTCCCAACCAGGTCAAATTGTAGACATCGATAACACCGTGCAGACCACCATTCGCAGGGTAAAGTATGGCATGGGGGGAATTGTGGATGTTCAGGTCGAAGAGATTGCTCCAGCTGGCGCCATTCCTCTCGCAAGTAAACAGACGATCGAAGAAACACTCAGCCAACCAATCTTGCTCACAGACTCCTATGGCGAGTTTCAATTTTCTCTTGATCCTGCGGCTTTGGCGGGAATCGTTTCCTGGATTCCAGATCACGAAAAGGTGGGAGATCTAAAGCCAGAAGTCGATGAAGAGGCGCTGCTCGACATCGTGAAAAGTTGGGCGGAACAGGTATACCGCCCTCCATTGGACGCCCGATTCGATTTCGATGCTAACAGTGGAGCATTACTCGAATTGGCTCCCAGCGCCACAGGATATGAGCTGGATGTTGATGCAACCGCCAAGGCCATTGTGCAGACCATTGAATCGGGCGGAAAACATGTTACGTTGATAGTAAAAGAACTTAAACCAGCGGTCGCATCGGAGGATGCAAATAATTTTGGCATCAAAGAATTGGTGGCTCGAGGTACGACCAAATTCGCAGGTTCCAGCAAGGCCCGCGTCAAAAACATTGAAGTCGCAGCTTCCAAGTTTGTAGGCGTAGTTATTCCTCCTGACGGCGTTTTTTCTTTCAATAAATATGTGGGAGATGTAACCGCGGCCAATGGTTTCGAAGATTCGCTCATCATTGCAGGAGACAGAACAGCTGTGGGCGTGGGGGGAGGCGTTTGTCAGGTGAGCACGACCATTTTCCGCACATCTTTCTTTGGAGGATTCCCCACGGTGGAACGCTGGGCTCATGGATATGTGGTGGGGTATTACGGCGAGCCAGGCATTGACGCCACTGTTTATACTCCTAAGGTCGATCTCAAATTCAAGAACACAACCGGGCATTACATTTTAATCAAACCGATCGTCAATAAACGCAATGGGACTCTAACCTTTGAGTTTTATGGCACGAAACCTGAGTGGAAAGTCGAAATAGGCAAGCCCCAGTATACCAATCGCCAAGCCCCACCACCTCCACTTTACATCGAAGACCCAACCATGCCTGCAGGTAAAGTCGTGCAATTCGATTGGGCTGTCGCTGGTCTGGATGCAGCCGTACCTCGCAAAGTATGGGATAAAGATGGCAACCTAATCATTGACGAGATTTTAAAGAGTCACTATAAACCATGGCAGGCAAAATTCCGCTTCGGGCCCGGTTATAACCCACCCGAAGGCGCTGAAGTCAAGTGGGCCAATCAATAGGGTGCGTTTCAGTTTGGGGGCGCTTTTATTTTTTGGCCGGGCGGATTTCGAATCCGCCCTGGGGAGCCCCACTTCGGAGCCGGATTGCGAATCCGGCGGGTTTTACAATGCCTGCCCCAATTTTGAAACGCACCCAATCAATAACCCCAACGCATTGCATCCCCCCTGATGCAGTGTGCTTTGTAAGATGCGCCTGATGCTGGTCTGGCGCTGGTTGGCGACCTCGCCATGCTTCGTCTGGGAAGTTTGATATGGAGCGGTCAATTTCTAAAACATCAACCCGATTCCTGCCCAGCCTCCCACGCCCGATACGCCTCGTGCAACTGCCGGGTAATGGGCCCGGGCGGGCCGATTTCCACATCGCCCACGCGGCGCACAGGCAACACACCCCGCCGGGTGGAGGTGAGAAAAACCTCCTGCCACTGGGGGATTGCGGACGCGGGAAGATGACGGCGACGGAAGGGGACGCCCAACTCTCCGGCCAGCGTCATCACCCGACGCATCACCGTGCCTTCCAGCACCTCGCCGAAAGGCGGCGCGGCCAGCACGCCATCCTCCACAATAAACACATTGCAATTGGAGCCCTCGGTGACATTGCCGTCCCGATTGATCAGCAGTGCATCATGGACGCCCGCGGCCTGCGCGGCCTTGCGGGCCAGGCCCGGCACCAGCGTATTGAAAGATTTAACCAGGGGCATCGCCCGCTCGCCATGATAGATAATCACAGGCACACCGTGAGCATATTCTTCGGGTGAGGGAGGAGCATAAGACATCTCATAAAGATAAACATCTGCATAGGGGTTGCCAAGATCCATCACAAGCACTCGCACCAACCCATCCGGTTTGTTCGCCGTGACTGTCAGAAAAGACCACTCCAACAACATATCCATGGTGGGCCTGAGCCGCAATTGCGCCCCCTCCACCGATTGCAACAACCGCTCCAGATGCTCTTCCAGAGCGATGTAACGCCCATTTCTCACCAAAATCGTCTCATAAACGCCCAACGCTCCCACCAGTGATGGAGTGTACACGGGAAAACAGGCGTCTTCTTTGGGGATGATGCGGCCATTGTGCAAGATGTGGTTGTAAACAGTCATGGGATGAGGCTCCGGGGAGGCTATTGGCAGTATTCTGTGACATCGCAGAGGATTATTGCATTCCTGTCAGACTCTCATTATACTGCTAATCGACAAATACACTCCAATCTCACTCGAATAACGAACCTATGACTACCACACTCACTGGCACTGGCGAGGCCCAACGGCCCATCTGGGAAAAATATCTCACCGATTACAATGAAGGGCTGGGGCTTGTGTATGAACGCTTCGTCCTCAACGATTTTCTGGAGGAGCTGCGTCAGCGCTACGCGCTGGAGAGCGTGCTGGAAGCGCCCATCTATGGCATGGCGGGCGTCACCGGCATCAACAGCGTGATGCTGGCCCGCCAGGGCTGCAACGTCACCCTGGTGGATGACATCCCCGAGCGGGCCGAGGCCGTACAGCGCATCTGGGGCGAGCTGGATCTCACGCCCGACATGCGCGTCATCCCCCCCGACAGCTGGGGCAGCCTGCCCTTCGAAGACAACAGCTTCGACCTGACCTGGAACTGGGCCGCGCTGTGGTATCTGCCCGATGCCGCGGCCCTGCTGCGGGAGCTGGTGCGCACCAGCCGCAAACTGGTCTTCGTGGCCATGCCCAACAGCATCCAGGTGGGCTACTGGATTCGCAAGCACGTCATCGATCAGGATTTCTTCGACACCATCGACGAGCGCTGGGTCGACATCGAGCGGGTGCGCTGGACCCTGCGCAATGAGGGCGTTGAAATCATCGCCAGCGGTGTGCTGGACGTGCCCCCCTGGCCCGACACGGTCATGCCCGCCAACGAGGTGCTGCAACGACTGGGCATTCGCAGCAAAAAGCTGGAAGATCAATTCACAGGCGATAGCTGGGAGTGGAACACGATGGCCTACTATCTGGGCCAGCAGCCCGATCTCTACGACCGGGTCATCCAATACGCCTGGCTGGATCACGCCCGGCTGCCCTGGCAGATCAAATCCGTTTGGGCGCATCATCGCTGGCTGTTGGGACGGGTAGATTAACAAGACGCAGCATTCATCTCTAAC
>CAZYSY010000080.1:0-8591 GCA_964650295.1 uncultured Caldilineales bacterium
TTGCAGGAGGAGCGGCCGCAACGTTCGGTGACCATTCCGCTGCCGGGCCAACGCCGCGCGTCCTTTGTTCTGGCCCGCTGCGATGTGTTGCTGACAGGGGTGCGGGTTGGCATCGTCAAAGACGCGGGCGATGACCCCGATGTGACGCATGGTGCGGAGATTCAGGCCACGGTGCGCTTTAGCGATACGCCTGGAATCCACTATGAGGCTGGGCCTGGCGTTGGTGTGGTCACGCTGCCAGGTCTGGAAATAGCGGTTGGAGAACCCTCCATCAGTCCGGGCGCCCGACGCATCATCCAACGAGCTGTCATCGCTGAGTTGGGGCAGGATTTTCTGCGCTATCAGGGCGTGCACATCACCCTCAGCGTACCTGGTGGTGAAACGATCGCTCGCGAGACCTTGAATCCCCGCCTGGGCGTAGTGGATGGCATTTCTATTCTTGGCACCACTGGCATTGTTGTGCCCTTTTCCGAAGGCGCTTATCGCGGTTCTATCGTGGTGGAGATCAAGGCGGCGCTGCGCAATGGCGTTGGCGAGCTGGCGTTGACCACGGGCGACCGCAGCGAGCGCTATCTCATGGCCCAGCGTCCGCATTGGCCAGAAATCGCGTTCATCCAGGTGGGCGATTTTCTGGGATTCGCACTGAAGCGGGCGGCTCGCCTGGGCGCCACCGGCCTTACCATCTCTGGCATGATTGGCAAACTTTCTAAAATCGCGCAGGGCAGGATGCACACCCATGTCAGCCGCGGGCTCATTGATATCGATTTCATTTCCTCTCTCACCACCACCCTCACCCCGCCCCCCTCGCCCGAACTTCTGGCCCGATTGCGTCGGGCCAACACGGCTCGGCATATTCAGATGCAACTGCGCAAAGCTGGCATCACGGGCCTGGAACAACGCATCGCCGATGTGGCCGCCCAACAAGCTGCCGCCCATATCGACTACGCCGCGCCGGTGGAAGTTTTTTTGTGGGACATCAAGGGTGAGTTGTTGGCGTATGCCGCGGTGGCAGGACGGTAACGATTCAGTCCAAACCTCATCATGTCCCAACCACCCCTCTCTCCCCACCCCATCACTGTCATCGGGCTGAGCGCCCGCGGAGCGGAGGACCTTTCGCCTCGCCAGCTTGCCGCCATCGCCCGGGCCGATGTGCTGGCGGGCGGGCGTCGTCATCTGGCTTATTTCCCGGATTTTGTTGGGGAGAGATTACCCATTGCCAGTAATCTGGATCCGCTGTTAGTCCGGATACGGGAGGCTCATGCTGCGGGCCGGCGCATCGTTGTTCTGGCCTCGGGCGATCCGCTGTTCTACGGTATTGGCAAACGACTGGTCGCCACCTTTCCTCCTGAGGCTCTCCACTTTGAACCATCGCCCACCGCTATTCAGTTGGCCTTTGCCGCGCTGAAGGAGCCGTGGGAGGATGCTGTGTTGCTTAGCGCCCATGCTGGTGAGCTCGCGCCGCTCATCCCACGCATTTTGGCCGCGCCCAAGGCCGCGATTCTCACCAACCGCACCTCCCATGCGCCGGACGTCATCGCCAGGGAGCTGTTGGCCGCTGGCCTCTCTCCCGAAACCAGGGCCGCAGTGTGCGAAAATTTGGGCGGGAGTGATGAGCGGGTGGTGCGGGCCACGCTGGGCGAGGTGGCCGCGAGTCAATTTGCGCCGTTGAATGTGTTGGTGGTCTGGCCGGGCCCCCGGGCTGCGCGTCACGAACCCGGTTTGCCCGATGAGGCTTTTGCCACCCACAACCAGCTCATTACCAAGCGCGAGGTGCGTCTGCTGGCCCTGGCGGAGCTGGCTTTGGGGCCCGGGCAGGTGTTGTGGGATATCGGCGCGGGCAGCGGTGCGGTGGGCATCGAGGCCGCACGGATGCAGCCTGCTGGTCAGGTGTATGCGGTGGAGAAACGAGCGGGGCTCGTCCCCATCATTCAGGAAAATCTACGCCGGTTTCCTGCGCCCAACTACCATTTTAGCCAGGGCTCGGCGCCCGATATGTTGGGCCAATGGCCTGATCCCGACGCGGTTTTCATTGGCGGCAGTGGCGGGCGCATGTTTGAAATCATTGAGGTCGTGAAGCGACGACTGCGGCCGGGAGGCCGGATTGTCGTCAACCTTGCCACCATCGAAAGCGTACCGCCTGTGATGGCGCTGCTTCCTGACGCCCGCCTCCTCCACATCCAAATCAGCCGCGGCATTCCCTTGCTAGACAAAACTCGTCTCCAGCCCCTCAACCCTGTCTTCATGATTATCTGGAAAGCCACCCATTAGCCTCAGAAATTCTCTGTAATGACTACGACAATGTCTTTAGACTCCCAACCTGATCTGTTACCAACTCCCAGTCTCACCATCATCGGCGTGGGACCGGGCGATGCTGAGCTTATCACCGTCAAGGGGCTGCACGCGCTGCAAGCCGCGGATGTCATCTTTGCGCCCATTGCCGCGGCGGGCAAATCAAGCATCGCCCAAAGCATTATTCAGCCCTGGCTGCGCCCCGACCAGCGCATCGTTCCCATCCTCACGCCCATGGTGCAGGATGAAGAGGTTTTGGGGGCCGCGCGGCTGGCCGCGGCGCAAACCATCGCCCGAGAACTTGCGCCCGACCGACGGGGCGCCTACATCATCCTGGGCGATCCTATGCTCTACGGCACCTTCACGCCCATTGCCGCGCATTTGCGAACGATCGCACCGGAGATCGAACAACGCATCGTGCCTGGGGTGACGGCAATCAGCGCCGCGGCCGCGGCCACGGAGACGCCTCTGGTCTCAGGAGCGGAGCGGCTGGCCATTCTGCCGGGCCTGCGAGAGCGCTCGCGCACAGGGTTGATGCGTGTGTTGCGTCAGTTTGGGCGTGTGGCGATTATGAAGGCGGGCCCAGCTTTTCCCTGGTTGGTGGAGATGCTGGCGGAACTGGATTTGTTGGAGGATGCAGTGTATGTGGAACGGTTGGGATTGGAGGGCGAGCGCATCGTGCAGGGGCGAGATCTGACGCAACTGCCGTCCGAAAAGCGCACCTATCTTTCTCTGATGCTGCTGCGGAATCCGCTAAAGTCGTCATCCCGCCCATCTTCTCTGGCTGCGGGCGTTACTTATCCCGTACATCTCACGCATCTGGCCGAAAGTCGGATTGTGGTGGTGGGAGGTGGTGCGGTGGGCGAGCGCAAGGTGCGGTGGTTGTTGGCCGCGGATGCCAGGCCTATACTCATCAGCCCCGAAGCCACTGTCCAGTTGCAGAGGTGGGCTGTGTCGGGCCGGTTGACCTGGCAAGCGCGCGCCTATCGGCCCGAGGATGTGCAGGGGGTGCGATTGGTTTTTGCCGCCACCGATGACGCGGGCCTGAATGCGCGCATCGCCCAGGATGCCGCGGCCGCGGGCGCATGGTGCAATGTGGCCGACAACGCGCGCTTGGGCGATTTTCATGTGCCTGCAGTGCACCGGACTCAGGGGGTTGTCGTCAGCGTGGGGACCGAAGGCCAGGCCCCGGCCCGGGCTTCGGCCATCCGCGACGCGATTGCCCGGTGGCTGAAATAATGAAGATCATGCCCCCTATGCCCGGAACTGTTTATCTCATCGGCGCAGGACCAGGCCGTGCAGATCTCATCACGGTGCGCGGACTCAACATCCTGCGCCAGGCCGACGTCATCCTCTATGACCGGCTAATTGCCCCCGAGCTGCTGGAAGAGCTGCCGCCTCATGCCATCCGTGTTTATGTGGGTAAGAAAATGGGCAAACACGCGGTGCAACAGGAGGATATTCAGCGTATGCTCATCGATTTTGCCCGACAGGACAAGCTTGTCGTGCGGCTCAAGGGGGGTGATCCTTTCGTATTTGGCCGCGGGGGCGAAGAAGCCCTGGCTCTGGCCCAAGCGGGCGTGCCCTTCGAGGTCGTGCCGGGCGTGAGCTCTGCAGTGGCTGCACCTGCCTATGCGGGCATTCCCGTCACCCATCGTGGCATTGCCCGCTCATTTGCCGTCATTACCGGGCATCATGCCGCCAATTTGCCGCCCATGCAGAGAGACTGGCGCGTGTTTTCCAACATCCCCACCCTGGTCATCCTCATGGGCATCACCCGCATTAGGGAGATTGTGGAAGAGTTGTTGGAGGCAGGCAGACCTGGCAATACGCCTGCGGCGGTCATCGAATGGGCAACCACGCCCCGCCAGCGAGTCGTGCGGGCTACATTGGCCGAGCTGCCCGAGACGGTGATGCGAGAGAAAGTGGAAAGTCCTGCTGTGATTGTGGTTGGTGAAGTTGTGGGGCTGGGAGATGCGTTGCAGTGGTTGGACAATTGAGTTTTTCGTAGGTTTTTATGCTTTTGCATAGTGTTTCAGAGGGTGTTCATCATATAAACGTTAAAGAAACGTTGCTTTCTGGTCAAGCAAAGCAACACTTTTACTTGTATAGTGACATTGTGAGGCGCACGCATCTACATCTCAGATTAACTCGAGACGGTTAGAATTCGTCTGAGTTTTCAGCTCACAATCTCTCGCCAATTCCTCTCCAAAACTTTGCTCGCACACCGACGCGAACTGCCGGTAATTAATTCGGCCATGTTTGTTCGCGTCAACTAGATTCCCCACGAAACACTCCGCGCCTCACAAGGAGAACATACAATGTCTTACACCTCATCTTCTCAAGTCACCACGATGATCAGAAAACGCAAAAGACGAGTGTTAAGCGTTGCACTGCTTTTGCTACTTTTCCTATCGTTGGTAGCCGTAGCAACACCCTGGCATGCTGCGGCTGGACCACCAACACAAAATGGCAATACGTTTCGATTTGCCATCATCGGCGATTTTGGAGGCGCAACCCAGGGCTCTGCCGATGTAGCCGATTTAGTCAAAGGTTGGAACCCCGCTTTTATCGTCACCACAGGAGATAACGAATACGCTGGTGATAACACATACGATGAAGCAGTTGGTCAGTTCTACTGCGACTTTCTTAAGGAAGTTGACAATGGTCAATATTGCGATGGCGGGAACGCCTCTAAAAACGCTTTCTTTCCAGCCATTGGCAACCACGACAGCGTCAATGAATTCGTGAACTACTTCACGCTGCCAGGATCAGATTTCACCAACAGTTCAGGCAACGAACGCTACTACGACTTCGTTTGGGGCTCTGTCCACTTCTACGTCATCAACTCGTACAACGAACCCGATGGCACAAGTAGCGATTCAAAGCAAGCCAAATGGCTGAAAGAACAACTGGCCAAGTCGAACTCTAAATGGAATCTCGTAGTCTTCCATCACGCGGCTTACTCCAGTGGCCCACATGGCTCCAATTCAAACATGCAATGGCCCTTCGAGGCATGGGGGGCGGACGCAGTCATCAATGGGCATGATCATGACTACGAACGTTTGCAGATCGGAAGCATTCCCTATTTCGTCAATGGCTTGGGCGGTAACCACATCTACGGATTCGACACCGTACTTCCGCAGAGCAAGGCCCGCTACAACGGTGATTTTGGAGCCATGCTTGTAGAAGTCGGTGACTCCAGTATCACTTACAAGTTCATCAACCGTAGTGGCACAACAGTGGACACCTACACCTATTCACCCTCTTCACCCACGGCTACGCCCACCAGCGTGCCGCCCACGGCCACGCCCACCAGCGTGCCGCCCACGGCCACACCCACCAGTGTGCCGCCCACAGCCACGCCCACCAGTGTGCCGCCCACAGCCACGCCCACCAGCGTGCCACCCACAGCCACGCCCACCAGCGTGCCACCCACGGCCACGCCCACCAGCGTGCCGCCCACGGCCACGCCCACCAGCGTGCCGCCCACAGCCACGCCCACCAGCGTGCCGCCCACAGCCACGCCCACCAGCGTGCCACCTACGCCTACCCCAACTCCTCCTCCTGGCTACGGCGTCATAGATGTACGCATTCAGACCGGCAATGATGATGTCGAAGAGACCAACTTCGATGGCTTCCTGAAGACAAACAGCAGCGATCTCGAATTCGGCGATGCAGACTTCTTCGACTTCATGAACGTGATGTTCCCCACTGCGCATATGCTATCCGCTAACGAATTTTTCGACAGCTCGAATGCTCAGACAGTGGGTTTGCGATTCCAGAACATCCAGATTCCACAAGGAGCTACCATCACCTCGGCCTATCTGGTATTCGTTGCCGATGAAACAGACTCGCAGACCACCAATGTCACCATCTATGGCGAGGATTCAGACAATGCCGCTCCATTCAACAGCTGGGGGTTCTACGACCTCGCCAGCCGTCCCAAGACCGACGCATCTGTTTCCTGGCCGATTGCAGCCTGGACTCAGGTAGGAGCGCAATATCAATCTCCAGACATCAAAAACATTGTGCAGGAGATTGTGAATCGCGCAGGGTGGTCCACCGGCTCTAGCATGGTCTTCTCAATTGATGGCACGGGTCATCGGGTAGCTGAATCATACGAGGGCGACGCCTCTGCAGCGCCATTGCTGCACATCACCTACACGACCCAATAACACACACGCTCTTACCTTGCAGATGAGGCCCGGAGCCAAGTTGACTCCGTGCCCCATCTTTACCCGAACAATCAACCCATTTCTCCATCGAGCACATCACCCCACCACAACTTCTATAGAGGTTCCCATGAAGTATTTACACAAGTCTGCCTCGATGTCTCGCGGTCGCCTGCGGCCGAAATCGAACCACATTAAAGCGACGCTACTCCTTTTGTTTCTACTAACAGCAGCATTTCTTTCCCTGAACGCCACCCAAAGCCAGGCGCAAGGAGGCGGCGCCCCGGTTCTGTCAAACCCTTATGTTGGCGAGCTCGCCAGCCCTGTAGACACTACTGGCCTGCCCCCAGCCCCTGAAGTTACCGCTATCCAAGGCGAAGGGCCGGTTCTGGTTCGAGATGTAATGCCCTTGCCACGCCGACAGGCGTTGCAGTTGGAAGATTTCCAGGATTCTCTACAGAATAGTCATCCTGCCGCCCAAATGCCTGACACCATCACCAATTGGGAAGGCATCTCTTCCACCGGCGTCCTTCCGCCCGACACCAACGGTCAGGTAGGACACAACCACTACGTCCAGATTGTTAATTCGGCTGGTGGAGCGCAGGTGCGCGTGTGGAACAAAGCCGGCCAACAGCTATACAATTTTGGTCTGGAAAATCTGTGGCCCAACGGCAATGTCTGTCATGATCAAGCCCATGGAGACCCAGTTGTTTTCTATGATCAGCTGGCCAATCGTTGGATTCTCACCCAATTTGCACTGCCAGATCCTCCTTACTACCAATGCTTCGCGGTGTCTAAGCAAGACAATCCCACCAATAATCCCAACGATTGGTGGTTATATGGATTCAAGGTGCACGACACCAAAATGAACGACTATCCTAAATTCGGCGTCTGGCCCGATGGTTACTACATGTCTGCCAACCAGTTCGGCAACAACGGTTGGGCCGGCGCAGGCGTTTGGGTTTTCGACCGGGCCTCCATGCTCGAAGGTGAATCAGCCACATTTCAGTACTTCGATGTAGCCAACATGAACATGGACTATGGCGGTCTGCTCCCCAGCAATCTCATGGGCAGCACCACGCCGCCCAACGGCGCTCCCAATTACTACATGTCGGTGGATATGGATTGGCACAACTCCGATGATATCCTCCACATCTTTGAATTTCACACCGATTGGGGCGCCCCAGCCAATTCAACCTTCAGGCTGGTCAAAGATTTAAAAGTTGCCCCCTTCAACTGGAGCTTTGATGGATCGGGAGGATCCCGCGACAACTGGGATATCCCCCAGCCAGATACTGACGTTGAGCTTGATTCACTTTCCGACCGCCTGATGATGCATCTGTGGTATCGAAACTACGGCGATCACGAATCCCTGGTGGTCAACCATACCGTGAACGTGGGTAACGGCCCCGATCATGCCGGCATTCGCTGGTACGAAATTCGGGGCGGTGCCGTGGACACCACCTTGAGCGACGCCACCATCCATCAGCAAGGCACATATGCTCCTGATGCTGAAAATCGATGGATGGGCAGCGTAGCCATGGATCATGTTGGTAATCTAGCCATCGGATATAGCGTCTCCAGCAAGAACACTTACCCAAGCATCCGTTATGCCGGGCGTCTCAATAGCGATCCCGCCGGGCAATTGGCTCAGGATGAAGCGGAAATCATTGCTGGTAGCGGCAGCCAAACCCACAGTGCCGCCCGCTGGGGCGACTATAGCGCCATTAGTGTAGATCCAGCTGATGATTGCACCTTCTGGTACACAACCGAATACATGAAAAATACCAGCTCAGCAAGTTGGCGTACGCGGGTTGCTTCCTTCAAGTTCGCCAACTGCGGGCAGAATATCACACCCACGCCAACCAGCATTCCGCCCACGGCCACGCCAACCAGCATTCCGCCCACGGCCACGCCGACAAGCATTCCGCCCACGGCCACGCCAACCAGCGTTCCGCCCACGGCCACACCGACAAGCACCACCGCACCGCCTACACCAACGCCAACCAGCACCAGTGTTCCTCCAACTCCTACACCCACGACAGTCCCCCCAACGCCAACGCCCACCCCAAGCCCGCCTCCGGGCTCCGGAGCGTTGGATATACGCATCCAGGATGGGGGCGATGA
>CAZYSY010000081.1:0-9259 GCA_964650295.1 uncultured Caldilineales bacterium
CAGATGCTCCCATTCGGCGATGACGTTTTCGGGCGTGCGGCTGCGCCACTTGACGGGCATGATAGATTGTGAGCAGAAGGTGCAGCGATAGGGGCAGCCCCGGCTGGTGAGGATGCTGAAGCTCTTGGAGCCATCCACCGCATCGGTGGCGGGCTGCAAATTGGTGTAGCCTTCCATCTTGAAGAGGTGGTACGCGGGCCAGGGCAGGCTATCCAGATCATCAATGGCAGGGCGATCATGATTGCGATGGTATTCGCCATCAGAGGATTTGTAGGTGATGCCCAGAACGCCATCCCAAACGCCCTTGGCCGGGTCCATCAGCTCGGCGGTGGAGAAAGTGGGATGATGCTTTAGAAAATCCTCGACCTTTTCAGAAATCTCGATCCAGGTCTCTTCCCCCTCGCCCCGCACCACGATGTCAATGTTACCGCTGTCCAGGGATTCGTAATCCAGGTCTTCGGATACCACGCTGGGGTGCGGACCGCCGATGACCACCGGCACATCAAAAACCTTTTTGATCTCCACGGCATGTCGCCACGCCTGTTTGACTTGGGGCGTGTTGGCCGTGATACCCACCAACTGGGGTTTGTATTCCTGGACGAAATCACCCAATGGTTGTTCTTCGATATCAGCGTCAAAGATATAGACTTCATCCCCGCGTTCTTCTGAGACTGCACCCAGATAAGCGAGCCCCATGTGCGGACTGGTGCGAGTGTCTATAGGAAGTCGGAAGCGGGGGTTGATCAGCAAAACACGCATAAACGCGGAACCTCTTTGTAATTGAATAGGGGTGAACAGTAAAATGCCTTTTTTGCAACAACATGCAACTGCATGCACCGCACCAGTTGCCACAGGGATGTTTTCGTTGATGGGAGCTCCGTAGGTGCAGTCAAATGGGACCGTTGCCAACGAGAGAATGCAGACGATCTGCTTTTTGTCTACCTATATCAGATGCTTTCTACGCGTCAAAGGTTGCGGCGAGATGCTGTGAGATTATATGCTGCTTGTATTGAGATGTCAAATTATTATGAACTCTTTCATAAAAATTATCTAAAGTCGGCTTGCATCTATCATGACTTCAACTTTTAGCAGAATTGTCAGGGTGTGTATAATCCAGATGTGAATGTGCAGTTGATCTTCATGTCGTCATCTCCTCTATCAACCATTTTTGGCGCGAAGCGCCACTTTGTCTCTTGAAATATCTGTCGCGTACCTTCATTGCTTGCTTCATTGTTCTGCTCTTGTTGTTGCTTGGCGGTTGCGGACAGGTGATCACCAAGCCCACTGCAACGGTTGTGATTCCCACCGCTACGCCCACGCCCACCCAGGAGCGATTGACGCCCACTCCTATCCCAACTGCGACACCTGTGGCTGCTACGCCTGAGCCGACTTCAACGCCCACGCCCGAACCTACGCCTATTATCCACACGCTCCAATCGGGAGACACCCTCATTGGTTTGGCCCGCAAGTATGGCGTCACAGTGCAGGCCATTCAGGAAGCCAACGGCATTACCGATCCGCGCGGGCTGCTGGTGGGGCAACAGATCATCATTCCTACCGATCCCGAGGCCCGGCTAGGAGCTGGCACGCCTACGCCTGAACCGACGCCTCCGCCTATTAGCATCAGTCCGCTCACCTTTTGGGAGCAGGCCGACACCTTGTGGGTGTTGGGACAGGCGTCGCTGAAGGATGGCGATCCTGTTGAGGATGTCGCACTTCAGATCGATTTATTGGATGCGTATGGTCAAATTATCGCCAGCGCCCAGGCCTCGATTCAGGCATATATGCTCGGACCGGGAGATGTGGCGGGATTCGCTGTTCGTTTTTCTCCGCAGCCAGGTTCGTTTAGCAGCTATTACAGCCAGATCATCAGCGCACGACCCGCACATGTCCCCTTCTACTATCGAGAATTTGATATTCGAAATCTCTTGGTTCAAGAAACGGATGACGCCATCTATACGCTCTCTGGAGAAGTCGTCAATTCGGGCGCTGATTTTGCCCGGGCGATCTACCTTTCTGTTATACTTTATGATGTCAAAGATCGAGTCGTTGGTGTACGTCGCGTGTCAACCGATCCTCCTGACTTGCCACCAGGAGAGAGCGTTTTCTTCTCTGCAAGCCTCATTCCTGTTCGCTTCCCTGTTGCTCGTTATTCCATCTTGGTAGAAGGGCAACGCGATGATCCTCCCCATGAATAACTCTAACACTTGGCCCAGCAGAAAACCTTTTGGGTGGGATGTCGCCCAGCGGATGTTGCGATTACTTCTATCGGTGTTGTTCGATATGGATATCCAGGGGATAGAAAACCTCCCGGAGGTGGGGCCTGCCATCCTTGCTCCGAATCATGTCAGCTGGTTCGATGTCATTTTTATGGCCGCTTATAGCAAATCGCCGCCAGTAACTTTTGCTGCGGAAAAATGGCGTAAGGTGCCGGGCATCAACTTGCTGTTTCGGCACTTCGGACAGGCCATTTTCGTGCACAGAGGCGCGCCTGATAAGCGGGCGCTGAAAGCAGCGCTAGAGGCGCTCAAGGCGGGGCGAGTGTTGGGCGTCGCTCCCGAGGGCACGCGTTCGCATGATGGTATTCTGCAGAAAGGACATGATGGAGCCGCCTGGCTGGCAAGCCGTTCTGGCGCTGCGATTATCCCTATCGCCATGTGGGGGCATGAGAATGTCGTGCGAGGATATTGGTTGCGTTTACGACGACCACGCGTCCATTTTTATGTGGGAAGTCCCTTCCATCTCCCTGCTGAATCCCACAAAACGCGTACGCGTGACTTACATATTTACACCGATATGATCATGAACCGTATCGCCGAGATGTTGCCTCCTGAACGACGAGGGTATTATGCCTGAAACCAGCACATTGGAGCGGGTGTGCCCTTATCTGCGCAACCAGGGGGAAGGACAAATTGTTTTGACGCCTGCGGATGGGAATTATTGTCTGCTGGCCTCTTCGATTCATCTCCCCCGGGCGCAGCAGACGCGTTATTGTTTGGGCGGGCGTTTTCGACAGTGTTCTCGATATCAGAGACAGGACAACCGGCCGATCCCGCGTTATGTGCGCGGGGCGCGTCCCATGCATGTGAGGCCCGCAGCGCCGACGGTCAGGCTCAGAACGTTACCCTGGCGTTATCCCTGGGTTGTTCCTGCTCTGAAGTGGTTGTTCATTGTGGCGTTACTTCTGCTTTTCATCCAGCTATGGCGGTGGCGGATGGCGGCGACCGCGCCTTTTGTCGTGAAGCGAGATCCTATTCCAATTTCTATTTTAACTCCAACTCCTGAGACGCCTGAACGTTATCTGCGCCCCACCCTGGGGCCTCCGCCGTGGTGAGTTACTTTCTGAAATGCTTCGGTCAGCAATGCCCATTGAGAAATGCTCAATTCTTGTGCGCGTTGTCTGGGATTGAGGCCGGCGTCGAGGATTATGGTCTGAGTGATCTGTGGCGGAAGGTTCAGGCCTGCAGATAGGCTGTTTCGCAAGATTTTGCGCTTTTGAGCGAAACCGGCCTTGACCACGCGGAAGAAGTCGTGGCGATGCTCGAGGGGGATCAGCGGCTGCGGCAGCGTATCCAGCCGCAGTACCGCAGAATGCACTTTTGGTGGCGGCATGAAGACGCCAGGCGGCAGTTTTCGCACGATGGTGGGGCGAGCATATGTTTGCACCGACACCGCCAACAGGTTCATCTGGGGGGGGTGAGCCACAATGCGGCGGGCCACTTCCAACTGCAGGGTGAACACCATGCGTCGGGGGGGCGGATCGGCCTCTAGAAAATGCCGCAGCAGGGGCGATGTGATGTAGTAAGGGATATTACCCAGGACGTAATAAGGGGCGACGCCCCCCGTCTTTTTCAGCGCCACTTGGGGCGAGAGCTTCAACGCATCTCCGTGGAGGACGTGCACCCACGGCCACGCTTTATACAACTCCGCCAGCAACGGCGCGAGGCGATCATCCAATTCGATGGCGATGAGGCGTCCCACCCCGGGGAGAAGTGCAGCCGTTAGCGTGCCTGGCCCAGGCCCAACTTCGATGACCACGGCATCGGGTGGCAGATCCGCCGCGGCGACGATGGCGTCGAGGATGTTGGGATCGGTAAGAAAATGCTGCCCAAGTCCTTTACGCGTCGAAATCCCCAAAGTTCTCAGTTGTGGCAAAAGTGTGGGCGGTTGTGAATTCATCCCAGGTTCATATCGCGTTCGGAGCGGTTTAGCGCATAGGCTTCACCGCTCCGTAACGAATCGTGAAACAAAGTAAGGCGCTAGTACTCAGTCAAATGTAGTTTGATGAAAATGCTCTTGTGGCCGTGGCCTTTACCATCGAGTAAACTCAGACTCTCCAGGCGCTTTGCGCCAGCGGTCGACCTCCGTCGACCGTCTCTGGTTGGTGAAGGGACGGCATAGGCCGTCCGTTGGCCAGAGGCCAATAGAGACCGACTTCAGTCGGCCTGTCGGGCCGGCCGTCGCCTTCTTCTCTCAAAGCAGACTCGACTTAGTACTAGTCGCCTTTCGTGTTGATTTTGAATAGCGAGTAGAGCAAACAGAAACCGATCAACCCGGTGACAACCAGGATGAGACCGACGACATAGGCTACATAGTTCCATGGCGCTGAAAGCATGGCGTAGCCTACATACAGCAAGATGAGACCCAAAATGACGCGTATAATGCGATCCCATTTTCCTTCATTCATCGACATGATAACCTCCAAAAACTACGAATGCGGGAGAGAATAAAAAAATACTCTCAGTAGATCACGATTTGCCATGATGCGCAGAGCCGGATCCGTGATCCGGCGGTGATTCGAGCGTCAAACCCGCCGGATTGCGAATCAGGCGGGACACATACTCTCGTAATCGTGATCTACTGACTCTAAGAATACTATAAATACTTTGATTGTATCTGTCAAGAAGATTTGATCTTTCCCCGCTGATTGATTACAATGCCCCAGTCTTCTACGCCCATCCTGCTTCATCGTTAATTCGTTATGAGCAATACAGCCAAGGCTAAATCGCATCCACAATCACATACACAGCCATTTAAGGGAACAAAACTGTCTCCCAGGCAAGGGATTCCTGCCGGTCTATTTGCTGGCGTGGGCATGATTGTCATCTGGCTTGGCGCAGCCCAAATCTGGGGGCCGGGAGCGATAACCTTGCTACTTAGTATCGGTGGAGTGCTTGTTCCTGGTGAGTTATCTGGGACGATTGTTGCGGGGCTTGTGATTCATTTCGCGATTGCTGTTGGATTAGGATTACTATTTGCAGCGTCATTGGATCGCCTGAATTCGATGGATACGCTCATTGTCTCGACTTTTTATGGATTCACCATCTGGGTGGTTTCGATCCTTATTCTTCGCCACTGGATTCGTATTGAGGCGATTCACATGAGTCGAAGTTGGTGGGGATTATTCGTCTTTCTCTTTTTTGGCATTTCTCTTGGCGTCTATGCCAATCGGTTTGGGCAGACGCCATCCAATTCATAAGGACTTGTGGGTATGACAGATAACGTTGTCTTGGATGTTCGTAGCAAATATCGGGTTGAGCCAGGTGCTACGATTGATCTTGCCGCCATTGATCCTGCTGAGACCGGCGAATTTATAACTCCGAAACAGGGCAAAAAGGCGCTAAGGAAATACAGAAAACGATTGAGAGCGCTGCAAGAACGATTTTATGCCTGGGATCGCAAAGCGCTCTTGATTGTGCTCCAGGGGATGGACACTGCGGGCAAGGATGGCACAATCAAGCATGTTATGCGCGGCGTCAATCCGCAAGGGGTGAATGTGACCTCATTCAAAGTGCCAACGCCCGAAGAGCTTGCACATGATTATCTTTGGCGCGTTCACAAGGCGACGCCTAAACGAAGCATGATCGGTATTTTCAATCGTTCTCATTATGAAGATGTATTGGTTGTTCGTGTGCATAATCTGGTGCCGCCTGAGGTGTGGGAGTTGCGGTATGATCAGATCAATGCCTTTGAAAAACTATTGGCAGAGAACGGTGTGATCATCCTCAAGTTCTTCCTGTATATTTCCAAGGACGAACAGGCCCGACGCCTACAAGCTCGCCTTGATACACCAGAAAAACGCTGGAAATTTAATAAAGGGGATCTTAAAGAGCGTCTGTTGTGGGATGACTATATGGCGGCCTATACCGATGCCGTACAGAAGTGCAGCACAGAGCATGCGCCCTGGTTCATCGTGCCATCAGACAACAAATGGTATCGGAATTTTGTTGTCGGCAGCATCATCACCGAGACGCTGGATGAACTTAATCCTCAATTTCCTGATCCCGAAGAGGGGTTGGGTGATATTATCGTCGAATAAGAGGTTGTTATGAGTGACGAGTCAAAAAAATCACGTCGGCGCCGGCGTCGGCCGCGTTCATCATCCAAAAACAAATCCAATAAGTCAAGACCGCAAAAATCGTCTGCCAAAGCCGTCTCTTCGGAAAACCGATCCACTTCCTCTGGCAGTCGTCGTGGTCGTTCGCGACGCAAGCATTCCGGATCCACAAACAAGTCTCCCAAGGCATCTCTCCAGAAAACTCTGGCCATACAACAACATACAGATCGCGATATCACTCCCATCAACAAAGATATTTTCATCTACACCTATACACTACGCCCGCGCAGTTTGCTTGATAGCTATGAAGCTGGCCCCAATGTCGCAGCGAAAATGGCATTCGAACAACCAGATCAGACACACTTGAGTGAGTAACTCATGTTATGCACTTGCCAGCCAATAGCCCCTAATGAGGCAGTCTGCACTTCCGACTCAGCCACGGACCATAAGACGAAAGGACGAATATTGACGATAGACATCTTCATCGAAGTCTGGGGATGTGCGTAACGTCAGTGAGCAAAATAAGATGGAACAAAAAGGCAATCGTTCCTTAACCCATGAGTTTTTCTTATTCGTGGCCCCTGCACCCCATAGTAGGATTTAATAATCATTTGGAAGGCATACCGTCTTTTTTTGATAGTGCCCAATTCTTTTTCAACATAAAGGGATTTCTCTCATGACTCGACAAATCATTCACACTGACAAAGCGCCCGCAGCAGTAGGTCCCTACTCTCAGGCTGTTAGAGTTAGCAATCTGGTGTATACGGCTGGACAGATCGGCATCGATCCAACCACGGGTGAATTGCACGCAGGCCTGGAGGCCCAGGCCCGACAAGTGATGGAGAATTTGCAGGCTGTTCTGAATGCTGCTGGGACGAGTCTCGATAGTGTCATCAAAACAACAATCTTTATCACTGATATGGCTGATTTTGCCGCTATCAATGGCATTTATGGCGCATATTTCAACAATGAACCACCAGCCCGCTCTACGGTTGCCGTCGCTCAATTGCCTCTGGGGGCACTGGTGGAGATCGAGGCGGTCGCCCTGGCAGAAAATTAATCTGCCTCTAATTTTTAGGCTCTGATTTTTTGCGGTTTCATCGGGGCTAGGGTATACTTGCCGCATCATTTAACCTGGAGGAGAAGGTTTCATCCCAATGAACAATCCCGAACAAATTTCCGAAACACCTGTCGAGGAGGTGACTCCGGAAGTCGTCCCCACCGAACCCATTCAGGCGGAAGCTGAACCAACAACCGAAACGCTGGTAGCCGAGGAGTCGCAACCAGACGTTCATCCCATGGAGCAGCTGCTTCAGGACTCAAGCTACGATCTGCGTGAATTGGAGGTTGGAGAGATCATCGAGGGAGCCATTGTGGGCTTTACCGACAATGGTGAGGTGTTGGTCGATATCAATGCCAAATCCGAAGGCGTGATCCCTGCCCGAGATTTGGATCGCGTTGATGATGACATCCGTGAGGGACTCAAAGAGGGGGATAGCATCTTCGTGCAGGTGGTTCGTCCCACCAGTCGCGAGGGAAACGCCGTCCTCTCACTTTCTCGAGCATTGGCCGAGTATGATTGGCAGAAGGCGCAAGAACTGCTGGAATCGCAAGAGGTCTTCGAGGGCGAAGTCAGCGGTTACAACCGTGGCGGTGTCATTGTCTTCCTGGGCAAGGCTCGTGGTTTTGTGCCTGCTTCGCAGCTCGTCAGTGATGAAGGCAAAAAACAGGAAGATTCCGACGATCGCTTCAAAGACCTGGTGGGCAAAAAACTCATGCTCAAGGTCATTGAAATGGATCGTAGCCGCAACCGGCTTATTCTCTCTGAACGCCAGGCGATGCGGGACTTCCGCCGTCAGCAGAAGGAGAAATTGCTCAGCGAATTGCAGGTGGGCTCTATCCAAAAGGGTGTGGTCAGCAGCCTGGCTCCCTTCGGCGCTTTCGTCGATCTTGGCGGAGCCGATGGCCTGATCCACCTAACCGAGCTTTCCTGGCGTCGGGTGCAGGATCCAACCGAAGTCGTTAGTATTGGCGACGAGGTGGAGGTCAAAGTCATCAGCGTGGATCGGGAACGCCGGCGTATTGGTTTGAGTCTGCGACAACTTCAGCCTGAACCCTGGACTGTGATCCATGAGAATTACGCCATCGGGCAAATTGTTGATGGCGTCATCACTCGGCTGACCACCTTCGGCGCTTTCGCTCGTATCGATGACACCATCGAAGGATTGATTCACATCAGTGAACTCTCGGATCATCGTATTAACCATCCTAAAGAAGTAGTGAAAGAAGGACAGCGAGTGAGGCTCCGTATCATCAAGATTGAACCTGAGAAGCGCCGCATGGGCCTGAGTCTGAAACGGGTGGCTGAGGAACAATATGCGGTTGTCGATTGGGCTCCTGCAGATGATGATATGGAAGAAGCCAGTATCGCCGATGCAATGGCCGAAAAAGCGGAAGTCGCCGAGGCCAACGCCGTCGCTGTTGAAGTAAAGGCGTCCGCACAAGATGCGGAGGTGAATGCCGAACAAGCAGATGTCGATCCTGACGTTGCAGATGAAGCCGCATCCACTGAAGAGGCGCTGGAGGAAGCTGAAGCCTGATTTGTTTCTTTGGCCCCAACACCGAATGACATGCAGGACCGCTCCTGAACAGGGGCGGTCTTTTTTGTTTTTAATCCGACTCTCATGGAACGACTACAAACTCCCTTGCGTATTTGGTATAATAGAACCATTCAGTATCCCTTTGTAATGGATGCAGTTCGTATAGTAGTGAGGAAAAAGCATTATGGCCGAAAAATTTGATCGTTTCACGAAACGAGCACGGCGAGTATTACAAACAGCGCAAGAAGAGGCCCAACGCCTTAATCATAACTACATCGGCACCGAACATCTGCTTCTCGGATTGGTCAAGGAGGAGCATGGC
>CAZYSY010000082.1:0-5070 GCA_964650295.1 uncultured Caldilineales bacterium
AACTAGAATATCAATTACAACGATTCAAGACCCACTCATTTGCGACGGAAGAGACGATGGGGGCAACGGCGCCAAAACGAAAAAGACACATCTCAAGTGGTCTATTCATGATTTTGCCTTTCGCGACTTCTTCGTAGAAAATGATGATACGCACCCAATGTGCCACTTTTTTCATACAGCAACAGGAGGATCAAGTAATCTCCGCTAAACGAGCCGACGAACATGGATGAAAACGGCATCTTCCTTATGCCCATGTCCGTCCTGTCGCTCCTTCGTCTGTTTATCGAAAGGCGAATGTTTATCGAAAGGCGAACACAAGCATCAACGCCCGTTTTTTAGCACCAAAAAGATACGCACCAGGTTATCTCGCTTTTGCTAAAATCAGTAGATCACGATTCGCCATGATGCGCAGAGCCGGATTCGTGATCCAGCGGTGATTCGAGCGTCAAACCCGCCGGATTGCGAATCCGGCTGGACACATACTCTCGCAATCGTGATCTACTGAAAATGGATTTTCGTGAATCGTTGTTGCATTTGCATTCCCTCTCAGATTACACAGCGAGGCGATGCCTCCACGACCCCATTCCCAGCACATCATCATGTTCGATCACCTCCACCTTCCTCGCGGATTTAGTTTTGCCGGCATCTCTTGTGGCATCAAAGCTCAGGGGCGGCCAGATCTGGCCCTCATCTTTTCCGAAACGCCAACGACGGTCGGTGCAGTTTTTACAAAAAACCGTTACGCGGCCGCACCGGTGCAATACGATCGTGCGCTATTGGCTGCCAAGCCAGATGGCGTCCACGCTGTCATCATCAACAGCGGCAATGCCAACGCGGTCACCGGATCAGTGGGCCTGACCAATGCCCGACTTATGGCCGAAGCTGTGGAACGCATGCTTGGGCTTACTCCCCAAAGCACACTGGTGATGTCAACCGGCGTCATCGGCGTCCAACTACCCATCGCCCGCATCCAGGAGGCCATGCCAACGCTTGTCCAGGCACTCCGCGCAGATAAGGACGGCTTTTTTGCGGCCGCTCAGGCCATGATGACCACTGACACGCACCCCAAATGGGCCACCGAACAGATACGTCTCCAGGATGCAACGATCCACATCGCGGGCATGAGCAAAGGCGCGGGCATGATTCATCCCAACATGGCCACCATGCTCAGCGTTATCGTCACCGATGCTCAACTCACGCCCGAAGCCGCCCAGCTGGCCATGCAACGCGCTGCCGATGCATCCTTTAATCGCATCAGCGTGGATGGCGACACCAGCACCAATGACACTGCAGCCTTACTGGCCAACGGCTTGGCCGGTGGTCCACTTATTACTTCGCACACGCCCGAATTCGGTGCTTTTTTGGCAGCATTGACCCAGCTTAGCACCAAACTGGCCCAGGCAATCGTACGAGATGGCGAGGGCGCGACAAAATTTGTAACGGTGCAGATTTCAGGACTGGCTGATGATCAGGCCGCACATCAGGTGGCCAATGCCATCGCCACCTCCCCCCTGGTGAAGACAGCCATTTACGGCGGCGACGCCAATTGGGGGCGCATTCTGGCAGCGGCAGGTTATAGCGGCGCACCGTTCGAACCAGAATCCGCAGAGCTGTGGATCACCGGTGGCCCCAACAGCGCATCCTTCTTGCCTCGACTCCATCTCGTCTCGCAAGGCATGCCCCTGGAATATGACGAAGACCAAGCCGCACACCGATTTGCACAACCAGAATTACTCATTGAGCTACAGTTGGGTGCAGGCCCTGGCCGGGCCACGATGTGGACATGCGACCTCAGCCACGAATATGTGACCATCAACGGCGAGTATCGAACCTGAAACAAGCTGTGTAGATGCCCCCGTGGGCCACATCCTCCCCACACCTCCAGAATACCCAGACCATCTTCTCATCCCCAATAATCGCATCACCAGAAATGGAATGATTCACAGATTGAGCGTCGAAAAAAACAAAAAAAGACCTGACAAAACGTCAGGCCCTTTTTTGTAAAAAATGTATCGCGTTACGCTTCGGAAAGAACCTCTTCCTCAACAGGCGCAATGCCTTGCTCGGCTGCCGCCTCTTGTAACTCTTCTTCCGAGAGCGTGTCCTTTTCCAACTCACCTTCAGGCTCAACCACAACCCTGAACGTAGCGTTGACAGATTGGGCCAAATGAATGGAAACCTCATGTTCGCCCAATTCTCGCAAAGAATGTTCCATGCGCAGATCCCGGCGATCGATTTCCGCACCCAATTCGGCGCTGAGCGCCTCAGCAATGGCGGCAGAAGTGATAGATCCATAAAGTCGTCCACTCTCACCCGCCTTTGCCTTGAAATTGAGGGTAATTTGACCAATGCGCTCGGCCATGTCTTGAGCGGTTTTCAACTCGCGCAAGCGACGGCGTTCGGCAGCCTGTTTAATTTGATTCGCCTGCTTGCGCAAACCAGACGTGGCAGGCAATGCAAGCCCGCGTGGAATAAGATAGTTGCGGGCAAATCCGGGCTTAACCGTGACGATATCGCCAGCAGAGCCCAAATTCTCTACATCTTGTTTCAGCAAGATTTCCATTGTTGGGGTTAGCTCCTTCTATAAAATAACCAGATAACGGCCCATGATGGGCAACGTTGATGAGTTGAGGCGGGAGAATAAGATGCCTGGCAAAGAAGACCGGCCCCAAAAAGGCCGGCCAGAGCGTGTCTCGACACATTGTGTGAGGGCAACATCAAATTTTACACCGTGACGCGTCGTTTTACAAAATTCGCGCAGGAAGATAAATGACACTTTCTCCATTCACTTCGAACTAACAGGTTCACGGAGAGAAGAAATCACCAAAACTAATCTATCTGCGCCCTGGCCTTCGCGCCTCCTCGGCGTCCTCTCGGAGCAAAGTAACGGACATGAAGCGACATCTCAAAGCCTTAGTTATAACATGTGAAATTTTGATAGTAGCCCCGGTTTAACTGACGACATCGGAGGCGAACACCTCCCATTCACACTCAAAGCCAATGGCCCAGGAACGACGGACGACTCATGCCATCAATTCAGCGACTTTCATCATCCATCATCTCACCTACCAGGTTAGCAAGATCATCATGGCTTCGTTATCTTCAAGCCTTCGTAGTCATGGATGGGATATCGCTTACTGTATGCGCACTTTCGACCAAAAAACGCTTCGCACTTCCTTTGGGGCTGCTAATGGGGCGTGCTATACTGAAACGCCGTGGCGCTGCGATCCAATGCAATGCACGCTACACGACCATCTCCCTGAGTGAGGTTTCTATGAATAAAACTTACACCATTTTTATCATACTGTTGCTGTTTGTCGTCGCCGTTGCAGGATGCGGCGCAGATAAAGCAACTGAAGTCACACAAACTTCAACGCCAACATTACATCCAACATTTACCCCAACCCCAACAAAAGATATCGGTGCGCCCGCCCCCACCCAGGCGCCCACGCAACCTCCGCCAACACAACAAGCCACGCCAACTGAAGCCACTCCCACGTCCGAACCTCAAACACCAACCCCTGAGCCCACCACCCCGGCGCCCCCTACACCTACACCGACACCAAATCAACCCCAGGTCAAAATTACAGCCAATCTGGTCAATCTCCGCTCAGGACCAGGCACCAACTATCCGGTGGCAAGCCAGGCCAAAAAGGGACAGGTATTTGACATTCTCGCCAAAAATCAGAAAGGGAGCTGGTATCAGATCACCGCAAACGGGAAAAAGGTCTGGGTGATCAACGATCCAAAATTCACTGCGACGATTGGCGATACAGGTTCAATCACTGTCGCCACCAACATCCCCAAACCACCTCCCACCCCAAAACCCAGACCAACCAACACGCCCGCCCCGACCCCCACGCCTGCACCTTCCTACCCATTCAAGAAATATCAATTCGAGGAACGTATCAACTCCAACGCCATCGTAACATTTTTCGGCGGTCTTTATAACAGAGACCTGACAGGACCAGTTCGTGGTTATCACCTGACCGTCATTGCTCCCAATGGCGAACGTCGCGAAGCGCCTTTTGGCGACCTACAGTTTGGAGATCCTGGCCTGGATAGCCAATTCATTTACAACGCCAAGATTGAATTCCCTCTTATGCCGGGCAATTACAGGATGTTTGTCACTGATGGAGGAGGCAACCCGGTCTCTGAGGAATGGACGGCCACGGTTCGAGACAACATTCGCACCTTCTTGCCCCAGTGGCAGGAGAAATGATCGAATGGTGGCAATACACTGGAATGGCGGAGGAAGCGTTTTGGACATTCTCCGCCATTCCAGTTAATAGATTATGTCATCCATGCAGGCTCGAATACACTTTCGCTCCCCAAAGCTTCTCCTGTCCCTGATTCTTCTGGCGGGACTGGCGTTACGACTTGTACAATTAGGGCTACAGCCGCTGTGGTGGGATGAAGGCTATTCGGTGTGGTTTGCGGGGAATGCCCTGGCGGAGATGGTGCGACTGACCGCGGCGGACATCCATCCGCCGCTTTATTACGCGCTGCTGCATGGCTGGACGCAGATTTTCGGGATGCAGCCGCCCGCGCTGCGGTTGTTCAGCGTGCTGGTGAGCCTGCCCGCTATCCCTCTGGCCTACGCGCTGGGACGAGATATGCGGGATCGGGCCACAGGTTATCTGGCCGCGGCCGCGGTGGCGCTCAACCCCTTCGCCATCTTCTATGCGCAGGAGATCCGCATGTATGGCCTGGCCGCGACCCTGAGCCTGGCCGCGATGTGGACGGGCTGGCGCTGGGCGGGGAGCGTACGCAAAGGCGCAAAGGCGCAAGAGGGCGGGGAGGAAAAGGGAGGCTGGGTGTGGGGTGTGGCGTACGGGCTGAGCGTGCTGGCCGGGCTTTACACGCTGTACATGTTCGCATTGTTGCCCGCGGCCCAATTCCTGTGGATCCTCATCGCCCGCCGCCAGCGCCTGAAAGCCTGGCTGCTCACGCTGCTGGCCGTGGCGTTGCTTTATCTGCCCTGGGCGCTCTACGCAGGCCCGAAATTGCTGAATTACGTGGCCTACAAGGTGGTCCAGGACAACGACCAGCCCCTCTCTCTGTTCATTT
>CAZYSY010000083.1:0-22372 GCA_964650295.1 uncultured Caldilineales bacterium
GAAACCACGAAGACACGAAGCCACAAAGGCACGAAGAAAAGAAAAAGCTTTGAAATTCGTGGTGTTCTTAGTGTCTTTGCGCCTTTGTGGTGATTGAAGTCGGGTACGTTAGTAGTTACCTCTCTTCACTGTGAAATGCGTCCCATGATGGGGCGCTTTTCAAGTTCGGAACAATTTCAGTAGATCACGATTTGCCATGATGCGCAGAGCCGGATCCGCAATCCGGCGGTGATTCGAGCGTCAAACCCGCCAGATTGCGAATCCGGCTGGACACATACTCTCGCAATCATGATCTACTGAATTTATCTCATGATGTGCAGACCGAGTGAACCCGGTCGCTGTAGGCGCCACCCCCACCCCACCTCAGTCTCTTCCCCCGCTCCGAGACGGGCAAGAAGAGGCGGAAAAAGGTGTTCAGGTAGCGCCGACGGTCTCCCTCTGTCGTCCCGAAAGGCGCAGGCTGTCCACTGGCCGCAGGCCTGAAGCGCCCAACTTGAGTCGGCCACGAACGCGAAAAAGCGTCTCCGTTTTGAACCGCGCCCCGTGATGGGCTTTTCTTGACGAGGAAAAAAGAGTGCGTTACGATAGCTTTATGACGACTCACACCTCTCATTCCCCAGATAATTACGCTCCCGAAAAAAAATATCCAAAACCGTCGGTTACTGTGGATGTCGTGTTGTTCACCTTTATTGATGGCGAATTACGTGTTCTGCTCATCCAACGCAACCTTGAGCCCTTTGCTGGACGCTGGGCGTTGCCGGGCGGATTTGTTCAAGAAAATGAACGGTTGGAGGATGCGGCAGCTCGAGAGTTATTCGAAGAGACGGGGCTGAGAGGCATCTATCTCGAACAACTTTATACCTTCGGAGATCCCGGCAGAGACCCGCGCGGTTGGACCATCAGTGTGGCTTATTTCGCCATTGTAGGAGCAGATTTGACCCAAAAAGTTCATGCGGGCGATGATGCCGGGGACGCAGCCTGGTTTGATGTGTATCACCTACCCCCACTGGCCTTTGATCATGAACGCATCGTCCTCTATGCCATACAACGCCTGCGCTATAAACTGGAATATACGGGATTGGGATTTCTATTGTTGCCAGAAGAATTCACGTTGAGCCAGTTGCAAAACGTTTATGAGGTCGTGTTGCAAGAAAAACTGGATAAGCGCAATTTTCGCAAAAAGATTTTGGGTATGAATATTCTCGAAGAGACAGGGAGGTTACGTCATGGAGACCACCGCCCGGCTCGACTCTACCGATTCACTGCTGCAGCAATCGAACTTGAAAAGGCCAGACGGCGCTTTCCTTGACACCTGATTTTCCTCATTTTCATTCCTGGCAATATCTGTCATAATCAAAATATCCTCAAATACATCCGCCAGTTTATTCACCCACCCTACAAGGGAGGAAAATTATGTATGAGAAAATCTTAGTGCCCCTGGATGGCTCAAAACTGGCTGAACAGGCGATCCCCTATGCTACAGAGTTATGCAAAGGAGCCACCGAGGTCACCTTATTTCAGGTTGTACACTTGCCTCTTCCCCTGGCCGCCCCAGATGTCAATATCGCCGTTCCTATGCCCAACCTCAATGAATTGCAACAAGAGGCTCTGGATTATCTTGAAGGCCTGGCCGCTCCCCTGCGTGAAGATGGCGTAAACGTCAAGACCGCCACCCTCGAGCGGGACGTGGTGGCGGAGGCGATTGTAGATTATGCAGAAAGCAATAAAATCGATCTCATCGTTATGACCACCCATGGACGGAGCGGTTTTAGCCGACTGGTATTTGGCAGTGTTGCAGAGTCAGTGGTTCGCCACGCCCCGTGTCCAGTGTTGCTCATACGCTCCAAAGAAAACCAATAACCATGAACTATCGTAATCTAGGACGCACGGGCCTGAAGGTTTCGGAAATTTGTCTGGGAGCCATGCAATGGGGCTGGACTGCGGATGAAGCTATGTCATTCGCAGTTATGGATACCTTCTTCGAACATGGCGGCAACTTCATTGATACGGCAGATATCTACTCACGATGGATGGAAGGCAATCCGGGCGGGGTGTCTGAAACCATCATTGGAAAGTGGATGAAGGAGAGAAAGAATCGTCGTCATGTGGTGTTGGCAACCAAGGTGCGAGGTCGCATGTGGGAGGGGCCAAATGGCGAAGGATTGAGTCGTAAACACATCATGCACGCTGTGGAAGATAGCCTACGACGATTGCAAACGGACTATATTGATCTGTATCAGATTCATTGGGATGATTTAGAAACGCCTATTGATGAAACATTGCAGGCGATGGATGATTTGGTGCGACAAGGCAAAGTGCGATATCTCGGAGCGTCCAACATCAGCGCCTGGAGGTTGATGAAAGCACTTTGCATCAGCGATAAACATGATTTAGCTCGATATGATAGCCTGCAACCTCATTATAACCTGGCTCATCGCAACGAATTCGAGGCGGAGTTGAAGCCACTTTGTGAGAGTGAATTGATTGGCGTCATTCCTTACAGTCCGCTGGCCGGCGGATTTCTTACAGGCAAGTATCATCTTGATTCCCCGCCGCCCGATTCAGCCCGACAAGAAAGCGTTAAGCGCAAATATTTCAATGAGTATGGTTGGCGAGTGCTGGCTGCAGTGGAGCGTATTGCCGATGAGCGAGGTGTGCTTCCTTTACAAATTGCCCTGGCCTGGCTTCTTAACCAACCGGTTATCACCGCCCCCATCATAGGCGCCAACTCTATCGAACAACTTTTGCCCAGTCTGGAAGCTGTGAATATTCATCTAACCTCAGAGGAAATGTCATTGCTGGATGAGGCCAGCCGTACGGAGGCCAAGACATGAGTAGGCTCTGGGGAGGACGTTTCGAACAGCCAACAGATCCGCGTATGGATCAGTTCAATAAATCCATCGGCTTTGACGCCCGATTGTGGGAGGTGGACATCCGTTCATCTCAAGCCTACGCTCATGCTATTTATGATGCGGGCGTCATCAGCGAGACCGAACGGGATCAGATCGTTACCGGGCTAGAGAAGGTTTTTGAAGAATGGGAGGAAGACCGCTTCGTTATCCGCCCAGAAGATGAAGATATCCATACGGCGGTAGAGCGGAGACTGACCGAACTCATCGGGCCTGTGGCAGGAAAACTGCATACAGGCCGAAGCCGAAACGATCAAGTGGCCACGGACCTGAGGTTATATTTGTGCGACGCATTGGAATCTCTGGAAACGCATCTCAACGCACTTCAGCTCTCCATCATCCAGGTGGCGGAACAAAGCCTTGACATCATCATGCCCGGGTACACACATCTACAACCAGCACAACCAGTGCGTTTTTCGCATTGGATGATGAGTTTCTTCTGGATGTTGCAACGGGACTGGGGGCGTCTTGAAGATATGCGCCGTCGCATCGAAGTGATGCCACTTGGTTCAGGCGCGTTGGCAGGCACGCCGCTGCACATAGATCGTGAAGCATTAGCCCGACGCCTAGGATTCAGTCGCATTAGCGAGAACAGCATGGATGCGGTCAGCGATCGCGATTTCGTGGCCGAATTTCTCTTTTGGGCGGCCATGCTCAGCGTGCATCTCAGTCGACTCAGTGAAGACCTAATCCTCTACTCCTCCCCCAGTTTTGGATTCATCCACCTGGCAGATGCATATACGACTGGCTCCAGTTTGATGCCACAGAAGAAAAACCCCGATGCATTCGAGTTGGTGAGAGGAAAAACAGGTCGGATCATTGGAAACCTCACAGGCTTGTTGGTTACACTCAAAGGCATCCCCTCTACTTACAATAAGGATTTACAAGAAGACAAAGAACCTTTGTTCGATGTCATCGACACCCTACACCTGGCCATGCCAGTGATCACAGGAGCGTTATCCAGCATGATCTTGCGTCCGAGCAACATGCAGTCAGCTATGGATGACGCCATGCTGGCCACGGATATGGCCGACTGGCTGGTGGCCCAAGGCGTCCCATTTCGTCAAAGCCATCACATCGTCGGCCAGGTAGTGCAAGAAGCAGAACGCCGCGGAGTTCCATTACGGGCGCTTTCCCTGGCAGACTTGCAACGCATTTATCCTGGGTTCACAGCCGATGCACTCTCGGTGTGGGACTTTGTGCGGTCGGTCGAGCAGCGCCAGGCGCCGGGAGGCACAAGTCGTAATGCAGTGCTTTCTCAAATTGCGCAAGCCAAAGCAATTATGGGCGTTTTAGACTAGCGACTACGCAAAGCTTATCATTTCGACATGAAACAGAGGAGGATGCTTCGAAAGCATCTTCCTCTACGATACGATCTTCACCACTTCCCCTTGCTTTCTCATACCACAAAACACCTTATGTACAGATCCCATTTTCGTTGCATACGCGGGTGTCCTGGAGAATATTCTCTTTATGACGTCATTTACACCTGCCCTCATTGTGGCGGGTTACTCGAAGTAGCCCATGATGAAGAGGAATTGAGCAAACGGTCTGGAGCAGCGTGGATGCGCGTGTTTGAAGATCGCTCAGGCACAACCAAGTGGCCGTATGGCTCAGGCGTGTGGCGTTACAAAGAATGGGTCGTTCCTGATTTGGTAGATGATAATATTGTCAGCACCTTCGAAGGAAACACTAACCTATTTCACGCCCAAAGGCTAGGCAAAGAAACCGGCGTGCCAGACCTATGGATTAAACAATCGGGGAACAGCCACACCGGCTCATTCAAAGATCTAGGCATGACGGTATTGGTAAGTGTGGTCAAGCAGATGATCGCCCAAGGCAAACCCATCAAGGCGGTTGCCGCGGCCTCAACTGGTGACACTTCCGCCGCTCTGGCCGCATATGGCGCCACCGCAGGCATCCCTACCGTGGTTTTTCTCCCCCAAGGGAAAGTAAGCCGGGCGCAACTCATCCAACCCATCGCCAATGGGGCCACCGTGTTGGCGCTGGATACAGATTTCGATGGGTGCATGCGCATTGTCAAGGAAGTCACCAAAGATAATAGCATCTATTTGGCCAACTCCATGAACTCCCTGCGCATCGAGGGGCAAAAGACAGTGGGAATCGAGGTGGTGCAACAATTCGATTGGGAAGTGCCAGATTGGTTCATCATCCCTGTAGGAAACCTTGGCAACATCAGCGCCCTGGGCAAGGGTCTGCTTTTGATGAAAAAATTAGGACTCATTGAGAAATTGCCCAAACTGGCCGCGGCCCAAGCCGCCAATGCCAATCCATTTTATCTCTCATGGAAAAAGGATTTTGGAGAGAAAGTAGCCGTAAAGGCCCGGCCGACTCTGGCATCCGCCATTCAAATTGGAGACCCCGTCAGCTATGAGAAAGCTGTCAAGGTACTGAAAAAATTCGAAGGGGTGGTGGAGCAAGCCACCGAGGAGGAATTGGCTGAAGCCTCCGCACAGGCTGATTTAAATGGTCTTTACACATGTCCTCACACAGGAGTAGCCCTGGCAGCATTGAAAAAACTCGTAACCAAGGGTGTCATCAAATCGGACGATCGGGTCGTGGTTATTTCTACAGCACACGGGCTCAAATTTACCCAATTCAAAATGGCCTATCATATGCAAGAGTTAGAAGGCGTGGCGTCACGGTTGGCCAATGAGCCCATCTATCTTCCAGCAGATGTGGATCAGGTGAAACGGGTGCTGGACGAACGACTGGGATAGAATCTTATCAGTGAGATTTCAGCCCAAAGAGCTAAAAAATGATCTCATGCAAAGTCGCAAAAGACAGCGAAAATGATTTTGTTTCTTGCGTCTTTGCGGCCTGGCGTTTGCTTTGCGTGAATTATTTTCCTGGTTCCGGCTTGTCTGGATTAGAGGATGGCACAACAGACGATTGATTGCTTGCTGTGCCTTCAGGTGCCACAACCCTCGTGACGCAATGCATTAAAAAAGGTCGTTTATACAGTCCCGTCCCCATAGTCCATTCAAAACGCATAATGGTCAGACCATCACAGTCCGTCGCATGCTCCCAGCCGGTGTCAATCAGTTGTTTATCTTTATCGTACGCTAAGCGCAGAAAGCCTTTACGAACGCTCTCGCGAGCCCGTGGACTCGCCTCCCCATTGCGTGTATTAGAAGAGACCAGATAATTAGCAGAGTCAGGATACATTCACGGCAAAGGATTTTTGATTTACATAGACACGCAGGACAGACGGCATGCTCCCATTGCCGGAGCGCGCTATATCTGAAACGGAGAGCACTCAGCAGAAATCGTAATCACAGGTGCTGATACGTTTCAAAACAAAGACGTTGGTTCATAATTGCGAACAATTCATTTCAACGAAGCCCACAAAGATGGCATTTGCACATTAACCGCTTACGTCAACATCGATAATGAAGCGGCATTGCGTCTGTTAAACCGTAGCCTTTTCCCTCTGATACGCGATTGTTTCAGCATCGATATCCGTGTTGAATTCGATCTGTCGGAAACAATGGCTACTGCGCCAACCGTAAACGCTGAAAGAGCCAGGGGGCGATCCCCGAAACAGCGAATCCAACCAACGCATATCGTCCAAAACGCAACGCTTGCTCCCCCAAAAAATATGAGACTTCCAACTGGTCGATAAGCAATTTGGGGCCAATATAAAATACCCCGACCACCAATAACCCTAACAGCAAGCGCAACAAACGCCGCCTCCAAGAACCATCGACCTGAAAATGCAAGGATTTCATATCCCACACCAGGCCAACAACCATGCCAAACAGCAATCCCCCCAACAGAACGGCATTGGGCGCTGGCCACAAGTTTTCGGCGCGCCAGTGCGGATGAAACACAACCAACACCAGAGAAAAGAATAACGCGATTAAAAGCGTCTTCGACGCTGGCCATCTTCGGAGCCAGGACTCAAACTGAGCGCTCATAGCGAGTACGCTCCAGGCCACCATCGCTCCAACAAGCCATCCGCCAACAACATCAATGGGGTAGTGTACACCAAGATAGAGACGGGAAAACCCAATGAAAAAGATGACAATGGCAGCGAGCGCCCAAAACCATACCCGCCGGGCCAAAACCGCCATCGTTCCCCACACAGCCATCGCTGTCACAGCGTGCCCACTGATAAAACTGGGGGAAGTTTCATGCCACAACTTTTCAATGGGTGGAGATGGTGGCCGAGGAAGATTAAACGTCCACTTGATGAACCCCGCCCAATAACTCGAAAAGATCAAAGAAAACGCGACCAGCGCCCCCCACCGTTTAGAAACCGTCCAATAAAGAAAAGGCAACAGAAAAAGAAAAAAGTATTCTGTGCCTAGATAGCTAAAAAATCGCATCAACGCAGTGATCCAATCATTCTGAAAACCTTGAAGCCAAACCAGAAAAGGTAGACTGGCATGATCGATTAACTGTATCCAATCGCCCATAATGGCACTCCTGCATTGAAAATAGGTTTATCGGCGTTCATAAAAAAACGTCGGGGTCAATCTCGGCAAGGTTCGTCTACGCCGTAAGGTGTGATTGTAAAGCGTCAGGACTTGTCACATCTTATTTCAAGGGCGTTGACCAGCTGCAGATTTATCGCTGAAGAGAGAATCTCCGATCTGAAGCGATTTTTCATGTCGTCTCTTGCGGGTGTCGATAGGCGTCATAAAGACTAAAAGCTCCCACCATAAGGCAGCTCACCGCTAGCCAAAACAACATCGCTGGAATACCAACGATATCCGCCAGGGTTGCAGCAATTAACATTGGCACCAGTCCCACCAGGGAAGCCATCATGAATTGAACGGTAAAGACGCGCCCCCGTAAAGCCTCGGGAGTCATCCGTTGTAACGTCGTTTGGGCTAACGTGTTAATGATGTAAAGGCCGAATCCTAAAGGCATGACTGATAGAGCAACAAGAATCGTGGCTGTTGTTACACGCTGAGAAACCTGAACATCCGGAATATGTAGGGCGGTATAATCATAGCTGATCAGCGCCAGAAGCCCGAATGACACGGCAGCGACCCCCAACATTGCGAACTGCATCCACTGAGAGGGTATCTTTTTGCCAAAACGTCCTAAAACAACAATAGCCACAAACATTCCCACGCCAGCAGGGGCAAACACCACAACAGCATCTTCTGGAGCCAGTCCCAACACGCGAGAGCTAAACCCAGGAGCAATCATCGCCAGAATCATGATCAGAGAAGCCACCAACGTCAGTTGGGTAATGGCCAAATAAATGGGTCTGTTACGCGCCACGAACACCCACCCTTCCCGGACTTCCTTCCACATTTTCCGTGCAGAAGCGATGCTCCGATCCACCTTACGCCCTTGATCTCTCGGGAGTTTGAAGACAAGCACGAAAGCAATCATGTAAAACGTTCCCATCAGACCGAATGCACCAGGCAACCCCAACACTTTAACTGCGGCAGGTGCGATAATAAGCAATCCAGCCAATTGCGCCAACGCCGTTGTGAAGTTAAACAAGGAGTTGGCGACAATGAGTTGTTCTTCCTCTACAAGAAGCGGCAACTTTGCCAAAACAGCAGGATTAAAAAATGACCCAATAGAAGACCCTAAAAAGGTAATCGTATACACCAAAAGAAGAAGCGCTGTAGGGAAATGTGCTAACCAATTGAGGGTAAAAATATAACTAAACGCCAGCACTGCTCGAAACAGATTGGAGAAAATAATGATCCATTTTTTAGGAACGCGATCGACGACAGTTCCTGCAACGAAAGAAAAAAGCACAGGGGGCAGGCTAAACGCAGCAATCATCAATCCGATCTGCAAACTTTGTCCTGTCAGGCGCTCGATGAGAACAAGTTGCACAAAATGAATGCCGTTTTGGGCTGTCAGCGAAAGTAGTTGCGCCAACCACAAACGCCGAAAGGCCGGCACTTTCAGCACTGGTTTGAATTCAGAAAAGGTGGATGCCATAAAATCGCCAGGATTTGGTCTGCGTCGTCCTAAATCATCCGTCGTTAGAAATGTATCCCCCCCGTGCTTCTACCTTTTTAAAAGATCGTCTGAATTTATCCCTGGGTAACATAATACGCTTTTGACAAGTCGTACATACAACGCCAATGTCGGCTCCTGTTCGCACGACAAGCCAGGTCCATCCTCCGCAAGCGTGCTTTTTCCTGAACCGAACGATGTCTCCAACCTTGACGTCGATGTTTTGCATAGGATGAGAAGTATAGGTGAGAAATGTGGGGGAAACTTCTGTTTTTTGAGAAATGGAACCATCTCAGAGTTAGCATTATACCAGAGAATCGGATTGCTTCAGTAATTCGGAAGAAGGAGGAACGGAGAAGCTTCTTGACAACCAAACAGATCAAAAAAAGGGCTTTCACTTTCAAAAAAAGAATTTGCAATTTTTTACCTTACAAATTACAATATCAAACATCATGGCACTCTATATCAATGAGCTCTCGCCAGAAGATCGCATGATCTTACAAAAAATCGCCAACAGTGATGACGCAATTCAAGCGCGCTGGGCGCAAATCATCTTACTCTCGGCCAGCGGCATTGGCGTACCTAAAATCGCTGACACGCTTGGCATTTCAGCCGCTACGGTAAGGGCTCGCATCAAGGCGTTCAACCAGCAAGGCATGGCGGCGTTAGAGCGTAGCACGTCTCCAGGTCGCCCCGAAACCATTTCACCCTCGTTAGGAGACAAATTTGCAGCGCTCATGCGTGAACGTGAGCCTCGAGACTTTGGATGGGCGGACACGGGTTGGACCCTGGATATGCTTGTCAAGGTGGCGACGCTCGAAGGCTGGGTGGAAAGCATCAGCCGCGAGGGCGTTCGTCTGGCCCTAAGAAAGAGCAAGCACTCGTACAGAAAGCTCAAAGACTGGAGACGAAAGAAGCGAACTTCATCATCACTTATCGATCCTCAGGAATCGCCCTGAGACTTTTCAAGACAGCTGATTCATCTGTCAATCTTCGTGGGGCGCCCCACACAGACCTTTCAAAGACAGAAAGGAGAATTCAAATGTTAGAACATCCCCCAACCAGACAACGAGATGGCATCCAATGGCGCATTGATGAAATTCTTGGTCGCGTCGATGATGCAAAGACAAAGCAGGCATATTATTATCAACAATCCATCAGCGAAATAGATGGCGCCTGGGTGATGACTGAAGATGGGCGTAAGCTCATGTTCGCTACATATAGTTATTTAGGACTGCTCAGACACCCATACATCGATCAAGCGGCAAAGGAGGCCATCGATCGCTATGGCACTGGCACCCATGGCGTACGCCTGCTTGGTGGAACCCTGGACCTACATCTGGAACTGGAGCAAACCATCGCCCGATTTCACGGGCGGGACGACGCTATTGTTTTCTCGAGCGGCTATGTCACCAACTTGGCCACTATCTCCACCATTGTAGGAAAAGGGGATTGGGTCATCTCCGACAAATGGAATCATGCCAGCATTGTAGATGGATGCTCTTTGGCCCGAGGAAACTTTGTGCGCTTCCGCCACAATGATATGAAAGACCTGGAACGTCGCTTGCAGCAGGCGCCCGAAGATGCGGGCAAGTTAGTGGTGGCCGATGCCGTCTTCAGCATGGATGGTGATATTTTCCCTCTGCCCGACGCCATCGATCTGTGTAATAAATACAATGCCCGTTTGATGATCGACGAAGCCCACAGCCTGGGCGTGTTGGGTGCCACCGGACATGGCATCGAGGAATACTTCGACATGCCTGGCGCCATTGACATCAAAATGGGTACGCTGAGCAAAACCATCCCCGGCGTGGGCGGCTACATTGCGGCCAATACAGAGATGATCACATTCCTCAAGCACGCTGCCAGAGCATTCATCTTCTCCGCCGCATTGCCCCCCGCGGTGGTCGCCGCATGCAAAGCCGGCTTCGAGGTCATCGAAAAGGAAGGCGTAGAACGTAATCGCATCCTCACCCGTAACGTCAAACATTTTATTGGCGGCTTGCAAGATCGCGGATTCGACACAGGCGTCAGCGTTACGCCCATTGTGCCTATTATGACCTATAGCGACGACAAAGCACTGATGATGACAAAATACTGTCAGGAGAATGGCGTTTTCGTCCTACCAGTACTCCCCCCAGCGGTGCCCCCGGGAAAGAGCCGTCTGCGCGCCAATGTCACAGCGGCGCACACCATCGAAGATATCGACTTCGCCCTGGATGTCTTCGAAGCTGCAGGGAAATTCGCAGGCGTTATTTGATACGCCACCGCCACAAAAGAAAACACCGCAAGCGGAAATTCGTCCGCCTGCGGTGTTTTTCATTTTCAGGATGAAGCCCCTCACACATACACTATCGCCCAACGAGAAAGCCCTAACAGCATCGTATTTCAGGAAGTCTGGCCATGGAGACCAGCAATTCCAAATTCCAGTAGATCACGATTGCGAGAGCATGTGTCCAGCCGGATTTGCAATCCGGCGGGTTTGACGCTCGAATCACCGCCGGATCACGGATCCGGTTCTGCGCATCATAACAAATCGTGATCTACTGAATTTAGAGAAAACCGGCCAGAGAGCGTTCGTCTAAGGCCGGCACGTCTCCTTTTTGCCCCCTCCCCGGCCCTTATATGATAAGGCTGGGAGGGGGCTTGGAGCAACGACAAATTTGAAACTACTGGATGCCCGTCATGTGATTCGTATTCTTATTCGAATTCTTGTAAAATAAACTTCATGCGCCACTTTTTCGTACACAAGCATAGCTTTTCCTGATGGGAGGATATTCACGCCTCCGGCAGATGGACGCCTCGACTTGGCGCCTTGTGGGATTTTGTTAGCACTCCGGAGCCTCCTCCCCGAAGACCAAATGGACCTGAAAAATAGGCATATCACCATCTCTCTTCTCACACAAGGAGCAGGCACATGTCCATTAAAGATTTCACGCTGGAATTATCCGATTTGACCTTTGTCTTTAGCGGACTTTCTCGACCAGAAAGCATCATTGCCGAAAAAAATGGCACATTGTGGACCTCTGATAATCGGGGGGGGGTTACCCGCATTGACCCCGACGGTTCCATGCGAACCATCGGTGCGATTGGCGGAGATACCAATGGCCTAGCCATGGATGGGGAAGGGAATCTCTACATCGCTCACATCGAACACGGCAAAATCTACAAGATGGACAGGGATGGGAATCATACGGTGATCCTGGACGCCATCGACGGGCAGCCCCTGGGCGCGGCCAACTACGTCTTCATCGACAGCAAAGACCGCCTGTGGATTTCCATCTCCACTCGCTCCATCCCCTGGTTCATCGCCGCGGCCGCACCCAGGCCCGACGGCTACATCATCCTCATCGACGAGAAAGGCCCGCGCATCGTTGCAGACGGCATTTATTTCACCAACGAGGTGCGGATGGACGCGGACGAAAAGTTCCTCTACGCGGCCGAGACCATGGGCAACCGCGTCCTGCGCTTTCCTGTGCTGGAAGATGGTCTGGGCGAAGCTGAAGTGTTTGGGCCCAGCCAGTTCGATCTGGGCGGCTATCCCGACGGCATCACCTTCGATGCCCAGGGCAATCTCTGGGTCACCCACATCATCCGCAACGGTCTGGGCGTGATTACGCCCGATGGCGATTATCACCTGGTGTTCGAGGATGTCAATCTGCCCGCGGTGGAAAGTGCCGTCAACTTGGTGGAACAAAACGCGCTCACGCCCGAGGCGATGTTCGCCTGTGTGGGCCCCCACATCCAATTTCCGGCCAGCATCACCTTTGCCGGACCCGATTTGCGCACTGCCTATCTGGGCTCACTGGCCATGCCTCATCTGGTGAGATTCGAATCGCCCGTGCCAGGCCTGCCCATGCGCCATTGGCGGTAATGTTTTTCAGGTGCAAAAGCGAGTCGCACCCTTAATTTCCTACATCATCGCCACAAACAACATCAGCACTGCGCCCAGGCTCAGCGCTGGTCCGTAAGGAAAGCCTTCGTCCAACCGTGAATGACCTGACGCCGTGAGCCAGAAGGCGATGAGTCCGCCCAGCAGCATCCCCGCCAGCAGGGCCGGAATCACCCACGCCACGCCCGTGAGCAGGCCGATGAAGCCTGCCAACCGTACATCTCCGCCGCCAAGATCGCCATCGGCCAGCTGGGCGATGAACCAGAAGATCATCCACCCCAACATGCCACCCGCAATAGAGCCGGGCAGACTGGCAGGCGCAAACCATGCCCGCAGTCCAAGAATTAAAAGCGCACCCGGAACCAGCAGACTATTGGGAATGATCCACTGTCGCCAATCCACCCAACTAATGAGCATCAGAAACGCCACGCCTGTCGCGAGCACCATCCCCCGGACGCCATTCATTCGCCATCCGGCCAGCACTGCCAACGCCACTAGCGTTCCCATCACACCTGCACAATACAGATATTGAGGCATGCTCTTTTTTGGTGCGCTTAAAGTATTCACGTCCTTCTCCGATTGCATAACATCCGTTTGAACCTGCATTGATTCCACCCCAATCATACCAGAAAATCGCCATGCCTGCACGCCTGCCGCACCAGTCCCCGGTCATCACCTTTTATAGCACCTGGGATGGCCGCCGCACTTACGTCAACCCCGACACGGTGGTGCGCACTCTGCGTCAGCGCCGCATCCCCGATGACGGCCACATCCTGGATATCGGCTTTGGCAATGGCGAGATCGCTCTGGCCGTAGCTCGATCCTTCCCCAATGCCTGCATCGAGGGAATCGATCTTACGGAACATAACGTGCGCATGGCTGAGGCGAGAGCCGCCGAGCAGCGGATTGAAAACATCTCCTTTTGGGTGGACGATGCAGATACCTGGCAGCCGCCCGTGGTGCACTACAACGCCATCTATGCCATGCAGGTGATGCAGTTCATCGCTGAGCCCGATGCCCTGCTCCGGAAGATTTTAGCGAGCCTGCGACCGGGGGGGGCCTTTCTTTTTGCCACACCCTTCTTACCCCCGAACGCCAATCTGCATCCCTTGTTCTTGGACGTGTATCGCCGCGTCATTCCTAACAGCTTCCACTACCGCACCGAGAATGGGTGGTATGACAGCCTGTTTGACGCCGGATTTGAGCGAATTTACACGGCCAAGGCCCATTGGGACCCCGCGTCCCAGTCGCCCGACTGGCAAGAAACATACCGGCAGACGGTTGCGGAGCACGGGGTGGATTTTGAAAAGGCGCGGCGTCAGACCTGGGGCGGCCTGATCAGCGCCCGCAAGCCAAAGGGGGCGGCGTGATCGGCGGAGATGTTGCGGCTATTATCCTGGCCGCGGGAGAAAGCAAACGCTTCGGCTCGCCCAAGCAACTCCTGGACTGGCGAGGCCAACCTTTGTTGCGGCATGTGGTCTGGCAAGCGCTGGCCGCGCCGGTTTGCGAGATTGTGGTGGTGCTGGGCGCACATTATGCGCGCGTGGCGCCCATCATTCATGGGTTACCGGTCACACTGGCCCGCAATTCCCACTGGCAGGCGGGCATGAGCAGCAGTGTGTCTCTGGGTCTGCAGGCGTTGCGGGATGATGCTGATGCGGCCATCTTTCTGTTGGCGGATCAGCCACAGGTCTCGCCCGAACTGATGGGCCGACTTATCGCGGCGTATGCTGAAAGCGGATCGTCCATCGTTGTGCCTAGCGCTCAGGGGCGGCGGGGCAATCCAGCGCTTTTCGCCCGAGAGCTTTTTCCTGAGCTGATGCTGGTGTCTGGCGATCTTGGCGGGCGGGCGCTGATGGAACGTTATGGGGAGCATATCCATTGGGTGGACGCAGATGCACGGGTCCTGTTCGATATCGACGAGCCGGGCGACGTGTGTTCTTCGCCGTAAAATCTGACCAAAGCGCCCTGTATACGTCATTACCTTTTGCGTCCTGCCGCGTTGCGTGATAAAATGCACAACGTTATTTTGATTCCTATTCAAGCAAGTGGCATCATCTGAATCCAGCAATCATCGGAGATAGCAGTTCATGGCCCTTGATTACCTGCCCATCCTCGTCCTTATCGTTGTTGCGTTTCTTTTCGCCATCTTCATTTTGGTGTTGACGTGGGTGCTTGGCCCCAAAAGCCCGAACAAAGCCAAAGATGAACCCATCGAATCGGGCATGATCCCTTTCACCAGCCCGCGCCAGCGCTTTTCGGTGCAGTACTACATGGTGGCGATGATGTTCATCCTGTTCGATGTGGAGGTGCTCTTCCTCTATCCGTGGGCCGTGAAGATGGGACAACTCAAGTGGTTTGGGCTGGCTGAAATGGCCGTTTTTCTGCTGATCTTGCTGGTCGGCTTTTTCTTTGTCTGGAAGAAGGGAGCGTTTGAGTGGGATTGAGACGATAAATGGGATATTCGATACCGGTAGCAGCGTCGCTCTCGCCCGATGCCGGACACCCAATATCCAATATCCAATATCCACCCACCCCCGGTCCCTCACGCATAAAACACCCGAAGCAGGAGACCTTCCCCAATGGGTTTAGAGAAACATCTACCTGAAACCGGCGTCGTCACCACCACCCTCGAATCAGTCGTCAATTGGAGTCGCAAGAACTCCATCTGGCCGCTGTTGTTCGGTCTGGCCTGCTGCGCCATCGAGATGATCACCACCGGCACCTCCCGCCACGACATCGCCCGCTTTGGCAGCGAGCTCTTCCGGGCCTCGCCCCGCCAGGCCGATTTGATGATCGTGGCCGGGCGCGTCAGCAACAAGATGGCCCCGGTCATCTCCCGTCTCTACGACGAGATGGCTGAGCCCAAGTGGGTCATCGCCATGGGCATCTGCGCCACCGCGGGCGGCCCCTTCAACAACTACGCCATCGTCCAGGGCGTGGATAAAATCATCCCGGTGGATGTGTATGTGCCCGGATGCCCGCCCCGGCCCGAAGCCCTGCTCTACGCCCTCACCAAATTGCAGGAAAAGATCGACAACGAGCATTTGCGGGATCATTACCCCGAGTACAAGACCCAGGAAGGCGTCTACGTGGCCGAAACCTCCGATCTGCCTCCCCTGCCGCAGAATTAAGGTAAAAGTCAAAAATCCGCAATTCGCAATCCGAAATCCCAAATTCACCCATGACTGATCCAATTTCCGCCATCCGCCAGGCCTTCCCCGATGCGGTCATCGACTCCGGTGACGCTGCGGGCGTGCCTGTGGTAACCGTCCATTCCGAAAATCTGCTGGATGTCGGGCGTTTCCTGCGCGACGATCCCGAGCTCCGCTACGACCTGCTCAGCAGCCTCACCGTGGTCGATCAGTCGCAACTGCCCGGCTACGATGGCTCAGACGCCCGCTTTGTGGGGGTTTACCACCTGCGGTCGGTGGAGCGGGATGGCGACATCATCGAGATCAAGACGCCCCTGCCGGGCGGAGATGAGCCGGTCGCGCCCAGCGTCACGGGCATTTGGCCCGCGGCCAACTGGCACGAGCGCGAGGCCTTCGACCTGATGGGCGTGCGCTACGGGGGCCATCCCGACCTGCGCCGCATCCTCCTGCCCGACGACTGGCCCGGCCACCCGCTGCGCAAAGAGATGCCTCTGGGCGGCGAGCGCGTGCCCTTCTCCGTCACCTGGGAGGATGATGAATTCAAGATGCTGGGCCGCCAGATCATGAAGCCCGAGCAGACGCCTCAGGCCCTGCCCAAGGGCATGGATGGCAGGCACATGGTGGTGAATATGGGCCCGCAGCACCCCTCCACCCACGGCGTGCTGCGGCTGGTGGTGGAACTGGATGGCGAGCGCATCAAGGGCGTGGAGGCCGATATCGGCTATCTGCACAGCGGTTTCGAGAAGCAGGCCGAAAATGTGCGCTACAAGGATTTCGTCTACTACACCGACCGCATGGATTACGTCTCCGCCATGCAGAACAACCTCTCCTACGTGGTGGCGGTGGAGAAGATGCTGGGTATCGAGGTGCCTGAGCGGGCCCAGGTCATCCGCGTGATCATGGCGGAATTGCAGCGCATTGCCAGCCATCTGGTGTGGCTGGGAACGCACGCTCTGGACATCAGCGGCACGGGCCACGCCCTCCTCATGTACGCGTTTCGCGAGCGCGAGGAGATCATGGATCTCTTCGAGATGGCCTGCGGCGCCCGCCTCACCACCTCCTACATGCGCATCGGCGGCGTGTCCGATGATCTGCCCCCCGCGTTCATCCCCCGCATGCTGGAATTCCTGGATGTGATGGACAGGCGGCTGGTGGAATATGAGGACATGCTGGACAAAAATCCGCTGTGGCGCAAGCGTCTGGAAGGCATCGGCGTCATCAGCAAGAAAGACGCCATCGCCATGGGCATCACCGGCCCGATGCTGCGGGGCAGCGGCGTCAAATACGATCTGCGCAAGGCCCGGCCCTACTGCGGCTACGAGAAATACGATTTCGAAATCCCCACCTCCGACATGGGCGACAGCTACGGGCGCTATCTGGTGCGCATGAACGAGATGAAGCAGTCGGTGCGCATCCTGCGCCAGGCCGCGGCCATGCTGCCCGAGGGCGACTACCTGCTGGATAATCCCAAGGTTGCTCCGCCCCAGCGGGAGCTGCTGGACCAGAGCATGGAGGCCCTCATCCATCACTTCAAGCTCTTCACCCAGGGCATGACCCCGCCCGCGGGCGAGGTGTACCGCGGCATCGAGGCCTCCAAGGGCGAGATGGGCTTTTACATCGTCTCCGACGGCAGCGCCCACCCCTACCGCATGCACATCCGCACGCCCAGCTTCGCCAACCTGCAAGCCATCTCCATGATGTCCAAAGACCACCTCTTCTCCGACCTGGTGGTCATCATCGGCACGATTGATATTGTGTTGGGAGATGTAGACAGGTAGGAATGAGGAATAGGAATAAGGATTAAAGATTTTTGGCGTCACTCCTAATCCCACTCCTAATCCCACTCCTAATCCTAATCCTAATCCTGATCCTGATCCCCCACACCAAACGCTTCAATTCTCAATCATTAGTCATTATTCATCGATTATGCTTTCATCTTCCGCCCGTTCCGAAATCCAAGCCCTGATGGCGCAGTACCCGCGCCCGCGTTCCGCCATCCTGCCGGCGCTGTATGTGGCCCAGCGGGAGCATGGCTGGCTGCCTCCTGACGTGCAGGCCGAGATCGCCGAGATCTTCGGTCTGGAGCCCATGGAAGTGTACGCGGTGGCCGGTTTCTACAACATGCTCTACAAAAAGCCCCATGGCAAATATCATCTGGAGATCTGCACCAATGTCTCCTGTATGCTGCGGGGGGCCGAGGAAACGGCCGAGGCGCTGAAAGAGAAGCTGCACATCGACTTTGGCGAGACCACGCCCGACGGCAACTTCACCCTGAGCGAGATGGAATGTCTGGGGTCGTGCGCCACCGCGCCGGTGGTGTTCGTGCGCAAGGAGCACAGCGACTGGGGCCGCTACTATGAGAATGTCACGCCTGACAGGGTGGATGACATGCTCAATGAGCTGCTCGAGAACGAAGAGCCGCCCATGACCCGCTGGCCCGACGACGTTCCCTACCATCATGATCACTTCCCGGGCAACGATGAACTGCCCGAAACCAACTACATCCTCAGCCGCATCGACAAGCCCGACAGCCACACCATCGACAGCTATCTGGCCGATGGCGGCTACGAAACCGCGAAAAAGGTCCTGCAAATGGCTCCTGAGGATGTGGTCAACGAGGTGAAGACCGCGGGGCTGCGCGGACGCGGGGGCGCTGGCTTCCCGGCCGGCGTCAAATGGGGCTTTTTGCCCAAGGATGTCTATCCTCGCTATCTGGTGGTCAACGGCGACGAGTCGGAGCCGGGCACGTTCAAAGACCGGCTGATCCTGGAATTCGATCCCCATTCCCTCATCGAGGGCATCATCTGCGCAAGCTGGGCCATCCAGGCCCATTACGCGTTCGTTTACATCCGCGGCGAATACACCCATCCCCAGAAGCGCCTGCGCGAGGCCATTGCCGAGGCCAAAGAGAAGGGCTATCTGGGCAAGGGCATCTTCGGCACTGATTTCGATCTGGAGATCATCGTGCATTCGGGCGCCGGGGCCTACATCTGCGGCGAGGAAACCGCGCTGTTGAGTTCGCTGGAGGGCTATCGCGGGCATCCCCGCCTGAAACCGCCCTTCCCCGCGGTGGAGGGCCTGTACGCCAAGCCCACCATCGTCAACAACGTGGAGACCATCACCCAGGTGGGGCACATCATGCGCCACGGGTCGGATTGGTACCGGCAGTGGGGCACAGAACGCAGTCCGGGCATCCAGTTGCTTTCGGTCAGCGGCCAGGTAAAGAAGCCGGGCGTGTATGAAGTGCCCTATGGCATCACCCTGCGCCAGCTCATCTACGACCTGGCAGGGGGCACGCTGGATGATCGCCCCATCAAGAGCATTGTGCCCGGCGGCCTTTCCATGCCCCAACTCACCGCGGACAAGCTGGATACGCCCATCGACTTCGAGTCGCTGGCTGCGGCCGGGTCCATGCTGGGCTCGGGCGGCGTCATCGTCATCTGCGAGGGCGAGAGCATGATCCCCATCGCCCGCCGCACCTCCGCCTTCTATCGCGAAGAATCTTGCGGCAAGTGCACTCCCTGCCGCGAGGGCGGCACCTGGATCGAGACCATTCTGGAGCGCATCGAGGCGGGCCAGGGCACTCTGGAAGACCTGCAACAGATCGAACACATCGCCAAATACACCGAGCAGCAGTCCTTCTGCCCCTTTGGCGCCGCGTCGGTGTGGGGCGTGCAAAGCATGTTGCGCAACTTCCGGCCCGAGTTCGAGCAGTACATTCTGGAAACCAATCCCGAGCAGAAGAAGCCCGACATCCCCGCCCGCCCCATTTACCGGCAGTATCACGGCCAGCCGCTGGAAAACAAACTTGATTGAGCGTGAATCGTGAAACGCGAGGAGATTACGCATCACGTATCACGCATCACGTTTCATCGCCCACCTGCCATTATCCCTTTTTCTCATAACCCTTTTCCCTATCCGCCATGTCCGACTGGATAACAATCACCATTGACGGCAAAGAAGTCCAAGCCAAACCGGGCGAGCTTCTGACAGAAGCCGCGGCCCGCGCGGGCATTCAGATCCCCGTGTTTTGCTCTCATCCCAAGCTGGACCCCCTGGGCGCGTGTCGCATGTGCCTGGTGGAGATGGAGGGTCGCCGGGGCAAGATGCTGGTCACCGCCTGCACCACGCCCGTCAACGAGGGCATGGTCTTCTACTATAATTCTGACCGGGCCCGCGACGCCCGCGCTGGCACCCTGGAGATCATCCTGGCCAATCACCCCCTGGATTGCCCCATCTGCGACAAGGGCGGTGAGTGTGATCTGCAGGATCAGGCCATGGAGCACGGGGAGGGCCATTCGCATTACTGGGAAGACAAGCGCCACAAGGATAAAAATCATCCCCTCAGCGACCTCATCGTGCTGGATCAGGAGCGCTGCGTCACCTGCTGGCGTTGCATCCGCTACATGGAGCAATGGGAGGATAAGCCCCAGCTGGGCCTCTTCCATCGCGGCAGCGAGACCGTCATCGACAAATTCCCCGATGGCGAACTGGACGCCTACACCAGCGGCAACATCATCGATCTTTGCCCGGTGGGCGCACTGACCAACCGCCTCACCCGCTTCCAGTTCCGACCCTGGCGGTTGGAACACACCGACACCATCTGCACTCACTGCGGCATGGGCTGCAATCTGCGGGTGGACACCCGGGATGGCCGGGTGCGGCGCAATGTGGCCCGCACCAACATGGCCGTCAACGATGAGTGGATCTGCGACAAGGGCCGCTTCGCCAATGGCTTCGTGTTCAGCGAACAACGCCTGACCCAGCCCCTGGCCCGCATCGACGGCGAACTCAAGCCCGTCTCCTGGACGGACGCCCTGCAACGGGTGGTGGATGGTCTGAAGGCGGTGGTGGCCAAGGATGGCCCGGGCGCAGTGGGCGGCATCGGCTCGGCCAAGCTCTCCAACGAGGCCAACTACCTGCTGGGCAAGTTCATGCGCAGCCTGGTGGGCACCAACAACGTCGATTTCCGGGAAGGCTCCGCCCTGAAGGCCGACCCCCGGGGCATCACCAGCTTGCAAGACGCCCGGGACGCGGATCTGGTGGTGATTATGGGCGCGGATCCATCGGAGGAGATGCCGGTGCTGGCCAATTTCCTCAAGCGGGCGGCCATGCGCCATGACGCCCCTGTCATCGTCGTGCATCCCCGCCGCATCGAACTGACCAAATACGACGGCGTTTTCTTCAATCCCGCACCGGGCGAAGAGCCGCCGGTGTTCGATATGCTGACCAAGGCCACGCTCCAGGCCCGGGGCGAAGCCATCCCCGACTGGCTGGCCGATGTCGAGGTCTCAGACGAGGCCGAGAAGGCCGCCGATCTGCTGGTCAAAGCCGAAAATCCCTTCATCATCTACGGCGTCGACTACGCCTGGGGCTACGGCTCCGCCAGCATCGTGCAGGCCCTGACCAACTGGATCGTGGCCGCCGGGCATGGCGATCGGCTGGGCTTCTTGCACAGCCAGGCCAACACCGTGGGCGCGGGCGATGTGGGCCTGCTGCCCGATCAGCTCCCCGGCCATCGCGCGCTCTCTGACGACGCGGCTCGGGCCGAGCTGGAAGCATTGTGGGATGCGGAAATCCCTACGCAGCCGGGCCTGGGCTACGGCGGCATGATCGCTTCGGCCCTGGGACGCATCAAGGCCCTCTACATCATGGGCGCGGACCCGGTGGGCGAGAAACCCAGCTACGCTGAAAGGCTGGATTCCCTGGATTTCCTGGTGGTGCAGGATATGTTCCTGACCGACACCGCCAAACTGGCTGATGTGGTGCTGCCCGCGGCCTCCTACGTGGAGAGCAACGGCACCTTCACCAACACCGAGCGCCGGGTGCAGGCCGCTCCGCAGGCCGCCCGCTCCGTGGGCGACAGCCTGCCCGACTGGACCATCCTCATGCACCTGGCCCGCCGCTACGCTCCCGACAAGGCCGACGCCTGGCGCACGGGCTCCGCACCGGCGGTCTTCGAGGAGATCGCACAGGCTGCGCCGCAGTACGCGGGCCTGAGCTGGGAAAGCCTGGGCGATGAGGGCCGGCAATGGGATCGGAATGCGCTGGCGGTGGAACGCAAGCTGGCTTCCTATCCCGCCCTGGAACCTGCCCCCACCGACAAGACCTTCAACATGCGCCTGGTGACGGGCAACCTGTTGTGGGACGATGGCAACACGTTTGCGGCCACTGAACGCATGGTCAACCTGGGCCACAAGGCCGCGTGGCTGCATCCCGATGACGCCGCGGGCCTGGAATTGTACGAAGGCGACTTCGTAGCAGTGCGTTCTCGCGAAGCCACGCTGGAGCTGCCGCTGCACATCTCCTCCCGCGTCAAACCGGGCACGGTCTTCGTCCCCTTCTCCCTGAAAGAAGCGCCCGTGGGCGAGCTGTTCGACGAATTCGGCCCCCGCACCGTCGTCGCCGTCTACCGGGCCTAGGAAATGGCTAATGGCTAATTGTCAATGGCTAATTGT
>CAZYSY010000084.1:0-20070 GCA_964650295.1 uncultured Caldilineales bacterium
GTACAGCCATCCTGCGTTGCGGGCGCTGGACCGGGCCCGGCCCCTGGGCCTGCGCAACAACCGTCTCACCGTGCTGATGCCCGATGACGCCAGCGCCGATCTCTGGCGTCACCGCATGCAGATTCCGGTGGAGCGGGCGGTTGTCCGGGCCTTTGATGATGCGCTGTCTGTGCTGTTCCTCGGGCCGACCGAGGCGGCGATATTTGCGCAGTAAGGCGGACGAACGTTGACGAAGGTGGACGAACGTGGACGATGGCGTCCATCAATCGTCAATCTTCGTCCTGTCGTCCATTTTCGTCCAGACAACCTAACCCAACCCCACTACTTTTCACCCAACCAGGGAGCATATTCTCATGTTCGACGACTTCATGCACAACGATTTCCCCGAGATGCACCTCAATCAGGCTCATCAGGACGCCATGCTGCACGCGCAGAATCGGGCGATGAATCAGGCCGCACGAGCGCAACAGGAAGCCGTGGATGATCTACCGAAATCGCTACATCAGGCTTATGAATCAATGCCGATTATACGACAGGGAAATACAGCCATGAATTTAAAACTCATGCTTCAGTTGTTATTAAAACAATTACACTCCAAAATTGATGGGCGATAAGATAATTTCTCTCCGTCTTAATTGCCTTCTCCGGTAAATGGTTTGCCCGATGATTCAATGTTTAGATCGCTCGTCGAAACTTGTAAAACCAAAATATGCAAATCAGTCCGGGCAATGGACCATCGCCCGGACTGATTCTGATGTTTTTAATAGACACCTCCTTGAAAAGTTGGATGTTCGAATAGGAGGATTATCTCGTGTGATGGCATTCAATCCCTATTTAGGATCAAATCACCTCCGAAAGGAGCATGCCGACGTAAATGCCCAGTCCAAAAATGGTTGCCAGGCCAATGAGCGCCAGTGCAAAGACAATTTGCTCCATGAGGCCAGGTTGGTTTCGATATGGTTCTTGATTATACATTTTAGATAACCTCCTGTGGTTAGAACTGATCTGTAGGACCTGACCACTGGCGAAAAAAGATTAACCAATGTCAGGCCTGGCACCATGATTAGGAATGGGGAATGCGTGTTACATGTTGTTTTTGAGGGTATACTGCCAATAGAGATTTGTAGGCAGATTAAGAATGTCGCGCCTGCCTTTTAACTCTGGGAGGGGCTCGTTGAGAGGGAAGAGTGAACTGGTGACGGTCGGAGACGGGATATAATGGGTAGATGTAGGATGAAACATATAAGAAAGAAGATGATATGGGGCGTATGCTTGTCCATTTATAGTCTACATCAATGTTTCCTGAGAAAGGAGGCTGGAAGAAGCGTTTTTGTAGCTTACGTTTGAGGAGTATTGTGTGGCGGGCAGTCGGGTTAAGGGAATGGAGTGAATTGTTTCGTGGACGAAATTCTTGCTTATGCATTTTTACAGCTCCTGTAGAGGAAAGTTGGAAAGAAGCAGGTGATAGCAATGGTCCGGCATACAATCATCATACATGTTATTCTTACGACATCGAACAAGGGAGAAAAATGTGATTTCTGAACTTTGAATAAATTATAATGTGCCCGTAGCCCGATTTGCCACACAGATACCACACCCCCATCGTGACTTCTCCTTCATAAAACCTCACAAAAACCTCAAATGATTCTTATTACCCCCAGAATACCACGAATATCATTTTATCAATTCAAATATTTCAATAGTCGCAGTCCTTCCAAGCGTATGATTTCCGGGAAGATGGCTTTGTATACGTCGCAATATGGGGACTTGACGTCAGTGCGCCCGTGGACGCGATAGGTCATCATGGTGCATCCGCCGCCGCACCAGTAGCGCCATGGGCAGCTTGCGCAGTCTCTTTTCTCGTCTACATCCAGAAAACGAGGCTCTTGAACTCCTGGCTCATAGAGCCGGATCGCGGCCAATGGATCAGGCGTGGAAATGTTGCTCACAGGCCGGTGCATCTCCATTTGGCAACGCGACACGCGGCCCTGATGGTCGATGACGAGGTAACTGTCGCCCGCGCCGCAGGCGCGCTGATGAGCGGCTGCTAAGTTGGTGCGATCCAGCATGGAGGTGAAGACGTTGTAAGAGGGTAGATTGGCTTCGATAACGGCCAAGGCTTGCAGCAACCCCTGGATGAGTTTTTCGTTATCCGCTTTCAGCGCGTTATGGGAGCGCCACGGCGCGTGTTCCTGATAGAAGTTCAGATTGAAGTACAGCTCATGTTCCAGAGCAAAGGCCACGGTTTCGGGCAAGGCATCGACATTGTGGGTGGCGACGGTGATGGAGAGATGGGGATGCACGTCGTGAGCGATCGCCCGTTCGATGCCTCGGCGCACGTGGGCAGCGCTCCCGGCTCCGTTGATGAATACGCGCTGGGCGTCATGCCCCTGGCTCAGTCCATCCAGGGAGATGGAGAGCGTCATATCCGCCGCCCGGATGAAGTCGAGCATATCGGATGTGATGGCGACGCCGTTGCTGAGCAATACTTCCTCCAATCCCATGCCGGTGGCCTGGCTTAGGCTGTGGGCATGACGATGCAGGGTGCGCACCAGATCGAAGTTGAGGGTGGCCTCGCCGCCCGCATATTTCAATTTGACCGCGCGAAAGCCCTCCGCCTGCGCAGAGCGAAACACGGCGTCCACCGCGGCCAGGCCTACTTCTTCGCTCATAGCTTCATTATTTTTGCGCACAAAACAGTAGGTGCAGGCGAGATTGCAGGCGTTGGTCACATGTAGCCATGCGGTGAGGAGATGCGGTCGGGTTGCTGGTGCGGTCGCTGGCGCATTTTTCAGGGGACGCAGCAGTTCGAGCTGGGCCATTTCTTCGGCGTAAGGGGAACGCAGGGGGCGGGGCGTTCGATAGCCATCCAGCAAGTCGCGTGCGGGCGCATTGAGCACGACGACGCCTGCTGATCCCAGGGGGTTGAAGACCGCTTCATGGTCAAAGGGGAGGCGCGTGCGATGGAGGTCGGGGGCTTGTCGCCATAGGCCCGCGGGCAAAGGCATCTGCGGCGACGCGGGCAGGAGGCCGTCGACCGCGCAGGCGCAGTGGGTGGTGGCCCAGCCGAAGGGGCGGGCGTGGAGAATGCGGGGATGATCAACCTGTTTCATTTTGCGCCTCCTCATACCAGAGTGAACGTTCCTCCAGGAATTGCCTCATCACGGAATTTCCCTTGCCCGTCTCGCTGTCAAACCAACCGAACGCTTCTTCCGCTTTGTGCACGCCCCGACAGAGGGCTTTCAATTGGGCTACGGACAAGGTTTTCAGTTGGTCGAAGATGAACTGTTTCCCCACCAGAATGGCTCCATAGTTGTCTCCCCGCACCGTGCTATATTGCAAGGCCTGCGTGTATAGTTTCCCCATCTTCTCCAAATACGTATCCTCTTTTGTTTCCTCATACTTACGAAACGCGAGCGCTCCTTTCATCACATGAAGTTTTCCGATGAATTGCCAGATGGACTTCTCTTCTGAATCGATGGATTTATGGTGTTGAGGGAGCCGCGGGATACTCGTTTCAGCATCGAAGAATTCAGAGAACCGCGCTTTGAATTTTTTTTCGGCTTCCTCAATAAGCGCTTCGTCATGGGCGTAATATCCCAGCCAGGCCAGATTCGCCAGCGCATCCGCTTGCAAGATGGGATAATCTTCCGCCGCGCTATTTGCGGCTATATCCAGCCATCCTTTGCTTTCCAAGCGATATTTCTTCACTCGATGACGATCGCAATCGCAATCATCCGGACGCGGCTTAGGACAGCAGTATTTCACTTTGTCCCGAATGACACAGCCGATCTCGATGAGGGCTTTGATCTGGTACCATCGATCATTCGCTTTTTCGAGGTGTTCCCGGGCTTCACGAGCAAAGGATTCCGCCTGCTGGATGTGTTGAATCTTTTCGTCATCGGAGAGAAGGGGCGTCGTCGCCACATATCGGCGAGTGGCCTCGGAGAGGGCCAGGTAGGCCAGCCCCAATCCCCGGGTGAAGTGAATGCACTGATTGATGTTCAAAGCCCGTCGCGCCATTTTTCGGGCGTCTTGATAATGCCGTTCTTCGATATAGATCATGGCCAGAGAGCTAAAGCTGAGGGCTACCTGCCCTGGCGCGCCCAGGCGTTGATAGATCTCCAAGGCGTTGCGCGCCAGGTCCTCCGCCTCGGGGTATCGTCCAATCCGAGCCAGATTGAAGGCCAGATCCTTGGTGGTTGTAGCCAGCTCCATGAGCAGGTTCACTTCTCGCCACAACTTGACAGAGCGTCGGTAATCGGCGATGGCTTCGTCAAGCCGCCCCAGATTATCACGTAGATAGCCCCGCACCCGCAGGGCGAAGGCCAGGATGGCTTTGCCCCGCCAGATGACGAAATCGCCATCGAGCTCTTTTGATTCATACTTTTTCGTTTTCTTGATGGCGTGCTCCAGTAAATCCTCGGCATTCTTCAGCTCGCCTTCCAACGACATGATGTGAGCATATGCTTCCCATATATCGAGGATGGCGCAGTTTTGCCCGGCCTGGATGAATGATTTATCCTGTCGTAGCTTTTCCGCCAGCCCCCAAACTTCATTATGACGCTCTTCCACCCAGGCCCGCACCACCGGACGCATGGCCATCATGCCATAGATGGTCCGCTTCAAATCCTCATCGACATTGGGGGCCCCGGGCTCATCGAAGAAATTCAACACCTCGGCTTGCAAGGAGAGATCCAGCGCCACATCGCCAGCCAGATCGGCATTGCGCGTAAATCGATAACGATAGCGCAACCCCTGTTCGACGTTGCCCCGCAATACATAGTAAATATCCTCCGTCATCAAGGCGTGGCGGGTCAAGTAGAACTCAGTCATATCCTCCCGCCCCGGACACCACACTTCTCCGCGTTCCTCCACTGTGCGAAATGCAGCCGTGATGCGCTTTTGCAGATACTTGATTTCTTTCTTGTAATACTCGCGGAGTTTGCTCCCGGCTTTCGCTTGTTCTCCTGGATCATCTGGAAGAACCTGGCTACAAATGTGATAAAGCTCATCGTGCAGAAAATAACGTTCATCTCCCCAGGGGGTTATCAGTTTCTTCGTGAATGTATAGCGCTCGATGGCCTGCAAGCACTTCTCGGCTTCTCGTTCACTTTCCTCCATGAGTAAGGCCAGCAGGGTGGGCGTGGCCCCTTTGGGCAACCGTGCCATGGCCATTACAGTTTCGAAGATGTCTGGATATCTGTTGGCCAGGAGCTCGAAGTAAAGCGCCTCCCAAGTGGCGCCATCATCGGATACTGATGAGGGGATATCTTTAACATCCCCGCCCATGAGTAAGTAATCGATGAGAAGAGAGAGGCGAATGGGATTGCCCTGCGACCAAGTGTATGCCGCTTTGCGTGCCTCCTGCGGGAAATTTTTCAGCCATCTCAAGACGATCTCTGCATCCTTTCTTTTCGCTTCATCATTATTGTTGAGATGTTGCTTCGCCAACTGCTCGATAGCCTCAAAATACTCCAGAACGCCATCCTCATCCAAGGGGCCTAAGTCGAGGACTTCGGCGTTCCAGTCGGTATGATTTTCTTCCAGTTCATTGTACAAGACTCGAGCTGCTGGACGCCCCGAGATGATGAAATAGAGGTTATCGCACTGATCGAGAAGTTTGAGGAGCCAGCGCCATGCATCGGCGACGTGGTCCACTGGAAAATCCTCATCCATCCACCGATACACCCAACGTTCCGCCGTGTCCAGGGTGAAGATGACCGGACGGTCTTTGCAGGCTATTTTCAATATCTGTTCAAAGAGTTGAAGATGCTCTTTTCGCAATTTTGCGCTTTCGCCTGCCACAGCAGCGGCCCACAGCCCCCGCATTTCTTCCATCAGTTTCTTAATACGGGTTTCCTCCAAAAATGGCGCAACATCATACAGCGCATCGGCCAGACCGTTGGGCGTATGGGTAATGGTGTGATACAGGTCCACCTCCCGTTCAGCTACATGAGCTTCATCGCCCAGCTTATCTTTCAGTTGAACCAGGATTTCTTTCAATAATCGAGTTTTTCCAACGCCCCCCTCACCAAAAAGAAAGAAAATCCGAGGGGGATTCGTCTTTTGAAACGCAGAGACAATCTGATTAAGTTCTCTTTCCCTGCCCACCACCTGAGGCAAGGCAAACATACTGGTGAAACGTTCTACGAAGCCTTGTGTCGCGTCGCCATTCGGCATGATGAGCTCCCTCCTCTCAATGGTTGCTCGTTCATGGAAAAAATGAAATCGGCCCTATGCTATGTGTTTATTGGCCCTGGTGTTTTCATGTTTAGCACTTTTTTGAGACCGTAACACTTCACGATGATGAGCCTCCGCCAACTGCTCGAATCTCTTGTCGGAAGATCGTTTTGCCCAACTATCGAATAATCGCCAGCCCACATAATGGAGCCATTGCCATAATCCGGGCTTGGTTATCTCAACACTATACGCTACGGGATATCTCACCGCGTCGTCGGTGAACCAGCCCCGGACTTCCTCCTTCTGTTCATTTTGTTGCTCCTGATTTATGGTGCGAGTCTCCCATCGTATCAATTGAAACTCCTGCAACTCCTTTCGAAACTCTCTTAAGTCTGGTTTTTGATAACGCTTGTCCCATGTCTGATACTCCTCATAAAGTGTTTTCAAGGATTCTTCATTGTATTGTGATTTGACCGCTTCCTCGTCCCTCTTTTCGAGAAAAGCGTGGGCGTTGAGGAATTCGAGCGCATCTGAATCGCGTATGCCCCATTCGATGGACAATGTAGGATCCCAACGATTCAAGAGGGCCCACGCTTCCAGATGAGAGCGAATTTTCTGCCGCTTATCTTCCTTCTTATCCTTATCATTTGAAATGACTGCCAGGATGAAGTCAATGGCGTTTTCCACCCCCTGCCCCAGGCCATCACGCGCCAGAATCAACGCCGTGCGGGGGTAGCCGCCGCTGGCGCGGTAGATCGATTCCAGTTGATTTAGCCCATTTTCACCTAACTTTTTATACTCTGTTTGGCCCTTCAGTTCCTTAAAGAGGTTTGCTAACTCGATTGGAGGGAAAGGTCGCAATCGGTATGTTTTCGCCAAGTTATTCAAATGATAATTACTAAACAAAGGTGCATCCCCCCGCCCGGTCATGATAATGAATGTATCTGGCAAGGAGATCACAGGAGACAGGAGATAATCTTCCAATAAGGAAACGAAGTCTGGAGGAGCTGCAAACAGACCATCCAAGAGCAACGCCACCACTTGTTTTTCGGTTCGCTGTTTGATTTCTTCCACCAGCCAATAGGCCTGCTCCTGGATGGAGGTTTCTTCTGGTACGAAAACGCCCAAAGCCTGAGATAAACTTTTTAGCAGTTCGAGGAACCCCTCGGCATCCAGGCTCGTCAAGCGAAATTCCCATTTATGCTGTTCCTGTCTTTTTTCCTCTTGTGCGGCAACATCGAAGTCGATAAAAATGGAAAAAACATCCCCTTCTTCCCCTTCTTCCCCTTCTTCGACGAAGATATCCCTGTGTAATTTCATTAGTAGCCAGGTCTTGCCAACGCCTCGCTCACCCGAAATGCGTATGGTTCGATATTTGACGGTTTGATCACCTTGAAGTTTCTCGATCGCTTCCTGTATCTCTTGAATTACGTCATCACGATTAACAAAAAGCGCGGGGTCGAATTGTACAGGCAGTTCACTTTTATTTGGCGTCATTGTTTTTAATGCGGGCATGTTTCTCCTCCCCTTGGGTATGGCATCGCGCCCATGTCCGTTTGGCTGGAACGGACGTTGAGTGAATGGTTGGCGAGAGATAGAGGAAATTTGTTCATTAATGAGTTCGATACGATTCGATGGCACGGCGCACATCCTGCTCCTCCAGATAATCGGCCATAGGATGATGACGGCAATGTTCGATAAAAAGCCGATTGGCTATCCACAAGACCTCGCGAGGGGTGGCAGGCGTGGCCGCCTCCACTACCTGTCGGTCCAGATCGATGATATCCATATCTGCGAGCGCTCCTAGTGAGTCAAATTTCCCCTCGCTGGCCACATACAATCGACGTCGAAGCATCTCGACCAACATGCCGCGGCGCCACTGGAGCCGGGCTTCGGGCCAGTTCTGGGAGATGCGGTGTCCGTTGTTGCGGGGTCGGAAGTCGGGCCGCAGCATGTCCGGCACGAAGACTTTGACAAAGACAGGGGGCTGAAAATGGGCTTGAAAGGTCTCCAGCCAGCTTCCCAAGCAGCGTCGTCCGGCCGTGGGCATCGGATCGCGGTTGGTTTCGAAAAACGCGTCCACGCCATCCACTAAAAAGTGAATAGTGCGATAACCAAAGTAATCCTGCAAAAATGTGAAGAGGGCCTTGATGTCTATGAATGGTGCGCTGCTTTTCTCGTCCGAGCGCCCCATGCGTAAAAGGCGGATAACGCTTTGCAGACGAGCGCGGGGAGGCGATAGGAATCCATAGGCTAATGCGGGTGGGAGCAAGCCGCCAATGATGGTCTCCCAATCCCCTTCCTCCCATTGGGTCAGAATCCAGCCCAGTTCGGGCTGCATGCGCCACAACAGGCGGGCGAGCTCCTCTTGAGCCTGGGGCGATAATCTCAGAAAACGCTGAGGGAATGCCGCTAGGATGGTGAGGGTGGCGTTGGCTGAGGCGATCATCAACGCCTGGCCATGCTGATCAAAAGAGGCTGGGGGCAGCGCATCCCAATAATCGGGCAAGTTATAGGGGATGGCGAAAAACGCGTATTGATTGCGGAGACTGCTCCAGGTGGCGTAAAGTCGCAACGCGGTTTTGCCGCCGCCAACGCGCGCGTAAATCAACGCGGACCCGCTCTCCCACACCTGAGCCAATCCCTCATGGATGACGGTGTAACGAAGAAGGTTGGGGTCTGCGCTGGACTCCAGGAATTCGAAAGGATTGAACCGAAGTCCAAAGCCCTTCAACCACGACAGGACAACGCCAGCGTGGTCAGTAGCACTAGTCATAACTACATTTCAGATAACGTGTTCCCGGTTCTTGAAAATAGTATCTTGAAAATAGTATTTTTGAGAATCTAATTGTATCATACTCAAACTAAAATCGATGTGTCGAAACTTGCTATACAACCTTATTTTAACTCACAGACGTGTTGGAGGTTTCTTGCGAAACCCTCACAATAACCTCACAGATATACAGAGCTGTCACCGCGTGCGAAGGAGGCGTATGCCGCGGCCGCGTTCCGTGATAATAAACATAGGGTGTTTTGGGTCGGGCTCGATGGCCTGGCGTAAACGCCAAACGACGGTTTCCATTACATTTTCCCAGCCGTGGGGGAGCGCTTCATCGGGTCGATACGCCTGATAAAGCGCCTGACGACTGCAAACCTCGCCCGAATGTTCATACAGATACTCTAACACGCGATACAAGCTTTCCGAAAGGCCCGTCACCTCCATCGATCCCACAAAAACCCGCCGGTCCGGCGTGATGCGCAACCGGGGGACGAGACGTGATCGCAATTTTGCCCATTGCTCCGCGGGCAGTGGGCGTTCCCCGCCCGCTTCCAGGTACGCTCGATACAGGTCGCCAGTCCATGCCAGCCATCGTCGGGGGTTGTCAGCGCCATAGCGTTTCAGCCACTGTGAAACCTCCGGCGCTTCACAAAGATCGGTCAGGGACGTAATTTTCCCGCCGCTGGCCAGAGTCAAGCGACGCTCGGTGATGGTCTGCAGCGCCTCCTCACTCCAATGAAGTTCGAATTCCTGAACACGACGCGTGCTCACTGCGTGGGTGCGAGAAAGAAGTCGTCGCCAGGTTTGCGGTGCGGCCATCTTGAACGCGAAACCGGGATAATCGAAAAAGGCTAGGGTGGAGAAGAATCGTTCAAGGGATGTTTTTACTCGCGGTCTGTCCAGATCGATGTTGGCCTCCCAGCGTTCAAAACCATCCATGAGCACCCATATGCCCTGAATCCCCGCCCGATTCAGGACCGAGACAAGACGTCGAATGATTTGTGCTATCGATTGGCGTTGCAGAGTCGTTTGCAATGAATTCACGGATGGCGGGGGGTGTTGCAAATGGGAATGCCAGACCACCCCAGCGTCTGCCGCGTCCTCCTTGAGCCGATCAAGTTCATACGCGAGCATGGGAGGCGGAAAAGCCAGGATGAACGCCAATACGAAAGATTGCCCCCAGCCGGGCATTCTGCGCCAGGCGTCTGGATGAAAACTGAAATGCTCCAGCAGCCCGAGTGCACAATGGGCCAATACATCTTTGCGCCAAACATGTTGGACTTCGTGCTCGTCCCATTGTTCAGGAGGATCTGGCTCCCAGCTTACAGCGATCCAATGAACGTGCCCCGTTTTGTCTTCTTTTCCCGAAGTTTCATGCTTCAGCATGGCAAGCACGGCGCTGCGCCCTCCGCCCGCGTCACTGTAGACGATGGCTGATGCGCGCTCTGAAATGAGGGAATAGTCAATTGGCGGAACGAAGACCTTGGGCAGCCAGGGCTCGTCTTCGGCACGGAGCGAATGAAAAACATGCATGCCCAGGGCGGGCGACGGACTATGGGCGGACATCTCGACTTTGTTCCTCTCGCCAAAGTTCGATGGCTTCTTCTATATCCCGTTGAGTTAACACACCTTCAGCTTCAAGGGATCGAGTTTCTTTCTTCATCGAACGCAATTTCAGGGCCATGTTGCCCAATCGCATCATTTCCCGTGGCAATCCGTTGGCCTCCTTGTAAACGAAGTCCGACAGGGCTGTTTTTGCTCCGTTGGTAAGAATTCTGTCATCATGGTCACGCTGACTGAGCATGGCATAGAGATCGTTCCTTGTCCATGTCAGACGCTCATTTGGATAGACTTTGGGAGAAGATTGTGCAGTGATAATTTTCAAGTAAATGCGTTGCCTTTGCAAATCGCTAGCCAATTTGGCAACGCCGAGCGAATGTGTTTTTGTATCGATGTCATCCAATTCTAACATCGTATAAGTGGAGACCAAACCAGAAGGCCGAGCAGAAACAAGATTTAACATCCATCCTTCAGGTAATCTTTGTGGAGGGGGATGTTGAAGCAAGAATTCCAATCTGGCTTTTAGCGTTCTGCCTTCTTTTGATTGTACCAAACCTAAACGCAATGAGATCAGCCAGGCCCAAATCGCTTCCAAAGATCCCATCTCCCAAAACAATAGCTGCGCCACCTTTAATTGTTCGTGATAATCGAGATCGAGGAAGGCAATAGGCCCATTAAAGGGTGTACTAGAACCATTTGCTCCATCTGGGTTTCGCGCGTCGGTTTGTCGAAAAACGCTTCCCCAAGCATCAACCAATTTGTGCAGTAGTTGCTCTAAAAGAAACCTGCGAATACTGGTTTGTTGAGAAATATGCAGCGACATATATAAGGGAAAAACACCACTCATGGGCTTTTCAAGATTGTGATAAGTATATCGCGCCAACGCGGTGCGTCCACTACCTGAAGGGGCGATGATCCAAGCCATGGAAGAGGCGTCCATTAGTTCCATGACCTCAGGTTTACGATAATAAAACCTGGAGATATCCGCCTCCCACTCGGCTCGGGCCTTACCAAAAGGATTGATGACCTTGCGATCATCCAACTGGATTTTGTCCCCTTTCCCCTCAGGATAAGTCGTTGACTCAAACCATGGGGAACGTAATTGATAGGTAGGTTTCACAGCGAGATGTCTATCACTTAGCAAGGCCTGCATTTTAGGATGCCTGACGAGGCGACGATTGTTGTAAATATTCCCGATCCTGCTTTCAACCTTTTTCTGAAACTCCTCTTTTTGCCTTTCATCCGGCAAGGCTTTGATCCATCCTGAAATCAACGCGACAACCCACTCGCGTACCATAATATCGTATTCTTCCCATATTCTAAAAACAGTATCCAGATACTGTTCTTGCGATTCTACTGGATTCTCATTGTATGCATTCGGTTGAGGGGTTGTTTCAGTAAATGGATCAATAAGTTGAACCAATTCCTTTATGTTTTTCCATAACGATTGATGCCCATCTTTTTTTTTCTCAATTTTACTTTCTTCGTTATATTGCTCATGAAGCACAATTAATAGCTCGATAAGCTCTGGGACACCTTCCAACTTCACTCCCCTGAAGAACCTCCAGTCAATATCCACTAAAATAGCTTGTGTCCATGCCCCCAAATGCTGTCTTCTGATAATATCCAATTCATCATGCAAAATTCGTATCGTTTCGTTATCTGCTCTTTTTTCCGACACTTTCTTCAAAACGCTCCATTTTTGAGCAGCTTGTATTTGGTTGGGTTCTTGAGCGATTGATATCCCCAGTTTTTTTATTTCTCCGCGTGTCTGTTCCCTTTTCTCCCGCTCTTTCTTTTGTTGCTCCCAAAGTTGCCACGCTGCTCCAAACATCGCTGCTCCCAAACCCCCAACAAACCCTAAATCTCCAAACCAGGTATTCATCATGTTGCCCCTGCATTCGATGATCTTCTCGCCAGCTTCATTACGGATGCCTCCAAGGCCCCATGTCTGAAAAATAGGTTCGTCAGGAATACTTCGTGCCAGCAAGGTCAATGCTATCAGGCTCACACCCAAAACGAAAAAATAGCGAGGCAATCGACGTATATCAGTAAACTTGATGACGACGACTAAAAGAAAAATAAACACTATGCCCCCTGCCACGCCCCCAATCAGCTTTAACAAATCATCTCTTCCTGCCAAATAGCACATCCCATAACTGAACGCCCAGGCAAGCCCCAAAACCACCGCGACCCACACGCCCGCCAGAAACACGAACTTCCCCGCCTCTCGTATGGTCTGCCACCCCCGGGCCGCCTTTGCCCGCACCTGGCCCCGTTCGGGCCAGGAAGTTCCGCCGCGGTTTGGATTGTTCGCTGATGCAGCCATAGCGCCGCCCTCGAATTGTGAAAGAAGCAATCGATTTGAAATGGAGCTTTTTTAGTTTATATGGTGTTTTCCATCATATGCAAATTTAAGTCGAAACACCAAGCCGCATACACTGCCAGTTCGCAGCTAAATCAGTGTGTTTCCTGATGGCCATGCATCGCTACTACTAATGATTGCTGATTGACTATTGATTGGTGCAACGTCGTGTCTTTTTGTATAGTTCAATTTCGGCTGATTGCTGCCAGCCCTAGCCGTTTGTATCAGTAAAGGAACAGTTTCAGCACCAAGTTATGGAAGTAGTCTGATTTGGAAAAGGAAGGCGTCTGAGTACGAGCTGTAAACCTGTCCCCATTGTCAAGACTATGACTGGTGCAAAAAAGTGGGAAACGGGGGGGGGGAGTGAGAACAAGATGAGCGGAATGGGATGATGATGGAAAATCTGGTGTAGGTGAGAAGTCATCCAAGTACAATTGACGACCAGTGAGACGGTCTCAGTGAGAGATTAATCAATTTGCGGTTTTTACAAAAACACATATAATATGCAATCGAAACAAGATACAGAACATATGTGCTGTCTCGTAAATACCATTCAGGAGTTAGCAAAATGTCTACATACACAAAAGATAAAACCTATCTTCGGTCAGATATCAACAGAGTTTTGCGCTCTTTAGGAAAGAGCAATGCTCGGCTAGCCTCAATTATTAACTCTGATGAAGCTGAGATTTTCAATCAAGGCTATATCTCAGCTTTGCTGGCAGTTGCTGAAGCTTTTGGGATCGAAGCCGTGGCGGAGCTTCAATTTCGTCCAAATGAATTCATCCAACGAAGTCATCTCAATAGTCTTCCTCGTCAAAAACAGAACATCAATTATTAGTATCGTCTCTTTTCGGTTTTGTGTTGGTCCGATTCAATCCATTCATTAAATCCTTCAGCATGGGGGCAAAAAGGAGAACACTAGGATCACCTGAAAGTTGTTCGATAGTACGTCGAAGCAATTCGCGATGGATGTCATCTGGATCCATTCCTTGCTCGTGAGCTTCCTGGTAAGCTGTAGCGATAAGCCTCAATGCCTCCCGATAAGCCTCTGCTCGCGCTCGATCCCGGATATTTAATATTTCGGCTTGGGTTGATGCTATCCATTTCTCCGTTTGTGCAGAATAGAAATCAGGGGAAGCTTCAATTTTCTCTATTAATACATCCGAAATCTTGATACCATTCTCTTTAAGACGATCATTCGAGAGGTTTTGAATCTGTGATTCCAAACGAGAGAAATCCCTTGTTGCTAAAAGCTGATCAACACCCCAAGCTTTCACTATCAGTCTGGCTTTTGAATTAACAACACTTTTTGTTAATTCCTTCCAATCTGTCGTTTGCTTAGCCAATTGCTGCAATATTTGCCTTTCTTTTTCAGTCCATTTTTCATCATCCAATCGAGCAGCTTCATTGATATTCAGACTATAAGTTATCCTAATATGCAAATCAACAAGAATTTGCTCCCTTGTTGGAGATAAATCCACTAACAGATGCTCTGAAAAATCCTTAAGATTAAAAATATACTTTACATATTCGAAAGGGGCAGTTGTGTAATATGCCGGCCCTAGTACACGCGTTTGCTTCGAACCTCGTTCTAAAATAACTGCATTGTAAGGTTTAATGAAAAGGTTTCGTGGCCCAAAAACGATAGTGGCATCTTTCGGATACGTGATTTTGCCATTCTCAACAATTTGAAATCCATGATTTAAGCCCAGTGCAATTTTCATATGAGAAACCAATGCTTTCCAATCACTGTTGTCATACCAATTTCTCACAATTCCTGCTGCAATAAAAAAAGTTAAGAAACTCGCCAATACAACGAATCCTACCCCCATCCATCCCAATTTAAAATATGCCAGTACGATCAGCCCATTCAAAAAAGACATGCCTAACCATCTACGCTGGTGTTTACTGATATATCCACCAAAAGGGAAAAAGGTGAATGCGCCAGCAATCGCCCCAATAAGAGGCACTCCAAGCTGATGCCCAATGATCATTCCCGCTATGCCACCCAATAATCCAGCTAAGCCGAATGCAAGGAACAGTTTATTTTGCATGTAGCCACCTTCTATAAGAAATAGTTTTTACAACTCGAAAGTCGTATTTTTATTTATAATTGTTATCGATCAATAAACCCTTTTCCTCGTTCAAATAGAGCTCACGGCTATTATTTGCTCGCAAATACAATCTTCATTCCTTACGAACTAAACTCAACGTTATTGTGATTCCGATTTATTATAGGGGGATATTATCTTATCGTCAATTTTCGGAACACATCCGACACGTACCAGAATGTGGTTATGCCTGCGTGCTCCGGTCAATTCAAGCCGGCTCTTGTAGGCGAATCTCTTGGTTTTTCCTTTAAAGAAAGCTTTTGAGGAGGTCGGGGTCAGGGAGCGCCGGGGAGCAGGCAGTGGCCAGGAGGTAGGGGCGTGGCTGCGCAGACGCTGACTCTCTTTGAAACGATGGGATTCGCCCAGAAATTCGAGGATATGACAGTGATGGGTGAGCCGGTCCAGCAGTGCGCCGAGGAGGCAGTCGTATTGAAAGACTTGGCCTTCAAGCGGTTTAGGAGCAGATAGCTCACTTCGTCGATGATGGCACTTTGGGGGAGAGCACGGAATAGCCCGTCTCCACAGCCTTGACGCCCAGGGCAATGGCGAGATGGGTTTTGCCCACGCCGGGCGGCCTTAGAATGACCACATTATGCGTCCGTTCCACGAAGGCCAAGCCTGCCAGTTCCCGCACCTGACGTCGGTCCAGGCTGGGTTGGAAATCGAAGTCGAACTGGTCCAGGGTTTTGAGCCAAGGGAGAAGAGCGTAAAACTGCCGTCATCTGCCGGCACTTGACGGCAAGTTGGCCCGAATGGGAGAAAAATCGCCAGTCCACCGGGGCCAGTCCACCTCCACTATGGCCCGAGGCTCCAGGCCACCTCGTCAGGCCCGGACGGAATGCGCCCGAACAGCACGGAAGCCGCCAATAGAGCGGGCCAGGGACAGACGACGCCCGACCGGGCCACGCTTGACGCCATCGGGCAGGGTTGGTATGATCCAACCTGTCAAACGCTCATCCTACTTTCGGGAAACGATTTCGCTTTCATGGCCGAACAACACGATTACCCCGCCGCTGATTTTGGGTCCATCAGCAACTTCTTGTGGTCAGTAGCCGACATCATCCGCGACAGCTTCAAGCGCGGCAAGTATCAGGATGTCATCCTGCCCTTCACCGTGCTGCGCCGCATCGACGCGGTGCTGGAAGACACCAAACCCCAGGTGCTGGCGGCTTATGAGAAGTACAAATCTCAGCTGGAGAATCTGGATCCGGTGCTGCGCCGCGCATCGGGCTATGCATTTTATAACACCTCGCCCTACACCTTCGCCACCCTGCTGGATGATCCCAAAAACCTGGGCGAGAACCTGCGCCGGTACATCCACGCGTTCAGCCCCAACATGCAGGAGGTGATGGACAAGTTCGATTTCGAGAACACCATCACCAAGCTGGAGGATGCTGGCCTGCTCTATCTGGTTATGGATCGCTTCGCGCAGGCGGATTTGCACCCCGACCGGGTCTCCAACCTGATGATGGGCTACATTTTTGAGGACTTGCTGCGGCGCTTCAACGAGGCCACCAATGAAAATCCGGGCGAGCACTTCACCCCGCGGGAGATCATCCGCCTGATGGCTGACCTGGTGCTGGCGCAGGATGAGGAGGCCCTCTCCCACAATCACATCGTGCGCACGGTGTATGACCCTTGCAGCGGCACCGGTGGCATGCTCACCGTGGCCAAGACCCGCATCATGGAGCTGAACCCCCTGGCCGACGTCCATCTCTTTGGTCAGGAGGTGAACCCCGAGACCTACGCCATTTGCAAGGCGGATCTGCTGATCAAGAGCCCGGACGGCAAGGACGCCGAGAACATCGCCTTCGGCAGCACCCTGTCCGAACCCAAGCATCGCGACATGCGATTCGATTATATGCTGGCCAATCCGCCCTATGGCAAGGACTGGAAGCGGGATCGGGAGGCTGTGCTGGCCGAGGCCCGCAAGGGCTTTCGCGGACGTTTCGGCGCGGGCACGCCCCGCATCAGCGATGGCCAGTTGCTCTTCTTGCAGCACATGATCTGGCACATGAAGCCGGTGGAGCATGGCGGCAGCCGCATCGCCATCGTGATGAACGGGTCGCCCCTGTTCACCGGGGACGCGGGCAGCGGCGAGAGTGAGATCAGGCGGTGGATGCTGGAAAACGACTGGGTGGAAGCCATCGTGGCCCTGCCCGAACAGCTTTTCTACAACACGGGCATCGCCACCTATGTGTGGATTCTCAGCAATCGCAAGGAGCCGCGACGGCGGGGCAAGGTGCAGCTCATCGACGCCACCAGCTTTTGGAAGCCCATGCGCAAGAGCCTGGGTGACAAGCGACGGGAGATCTCCGAGGCGGATCGGGATCGCATCCTGGCGCTTTACCAGGCCTTCAAGGAAAACGAGTACAGCAAGATCTTCCCCACCACCGCGTTTGGCTACCGCAAGATCACCATCGAACGGCCCTTGCGATTGAATTTTCAGGTCAATGAAGAACGCCTGGCCCGACTGTGGGACCAGAAAGCCTTTGTCAATCTGGCGGTGAGCAAGAAAAAGCTGCCCGAGGTGCGCGAGCAGGAGGAGCGGGAGGGCCGGGCCCTGCAGGAGGCCATCCTCGCGGCCCTGCGCACCCTGCCCGACGCCCTGTACAAGGACCGGGATGAGTTCGTGACCGCGCTGGATGCGGCGATGAAGCAGGCGGGCATCCGCCTGAAAGCGCCGGTAAAAAAGGCCATCCTGGAGGCCCTGTCCGAGCGGGACGAGACCGCGGCCATCTGCCGGGACAAGCAGGGCAACCCCGAGCCCGACCCCCAATTGCGGGACCATGAACGCGTCCCCCTGGATGAGGACATCCGCGACTACTTCCGGCGCGAGGTGCTGCCTTACGCGCCCGACGCCTGGATCAACGAACAGGTGCGGGACGAACGGGATGGCCAGGTGGGCAAGGTGGGCTACGAGATCAACTTCAATCGCTATTTCTACACCTACACTCCGCCCCGGCCTCTGGAGGAGATCGAGGCGGAGATCATCCAGATCGAGGCAGAGATTCTAACTTTGCTGCAAGGAGGCAATCTTGACTGAGGAAACAACCAGAGAGATTCGCGGTGATTCCCGCACAGTGCGTCAACTGCTGAGCGGCCAAAAATACAGCATCGACTACTATCAGCGCGAATACAAATGGACCAGCAAGCAGGTGGCGGAGCTGATCGATGACCTGACGGGCCGATTTCTGGATAATTACGATGAAAGCCACGAACGCACGGCGGTGGAGCATTATAGCCACTATTTCCTGGGTTCCATCGTCATCAGCATCAAGAACGGCAAGAAATACATCATCGACGGCCAGCAGCGGCTCACGACCCTCACCCTGCTGCTCATCTACCTCAACAATTTGCAGAACCCCCGGGAAGACCGGGTGAATATCCGTAACCTGATCTTTTCGGAGAAGTATGGCCGAAAATCCTTCAATCTGGATGTGTCGGAGCGGGCCAGGTGCATGGAGGCGCTTTTCAATCAGGAGATGTGTGATCTTGCCGATGCGCCCGAATCGGTGAAAAACATCGCCCGTCGTTATGAGGATATTGAAGCCCTCTTCCCCAGGGAACTGAAGGGGGAGGCGCTGCCCTATTTCATCGACTGGCTGACCGAAAACGTGCATCTGGTGGAGATCCGGGCCTATTCAGATGAAGACGCCTATCTCATCTTCGAGACCATGAACGACCGCGGGCTCTCCCTCACCCCCACCGATATGCTCAAGGGCTATTTGCTGGCCAATATCCGGGATGAGATGAAACGCACCGAGGCCGCGGAGACCTGGCGCCAAATCCTGGTGCGGCTGCGCTGGGAGGATGAGCAAGACCTGTCAGCCGATTTCTTCAAGGCGTGGTTGCGCAGTCAGTACGCCCGGAGCATCCGTGAACGCCGCAAAGGCGCAGCGGCCCAGGATTTCGATCGCATCGGCACAGAGTTCCATCGGTGGGTGCGGGAGAAGCGGGACCTGCTGGGTCTGGCCGGCAGTGATGACTTTTATCGATTCATCACCGCGGATATGGACTTCTACGCCCGCCAGTTCGATCGCATCATCCACGCCTCCCGCGATCTGATCCCGCCTCTGGAACGGCTTTTCTTCATCGCCCAACACGGCTTCACCCTGCAATATCCGGTGCTCCTGGCGCCCCTGCGCCCGCAGGACAGCGAGGCCGAGATCCTGCAAAAGCTCCGCATCGTGGCCACTTACATCGATATCCTCCTGGCCCGCCGCCTGTGGAACTGGCGCAGCATCTCCTACTCTACCCTGCAATACGCCATGTTCCTGGTGATGCGCGACATCCGCGGACAATCGCCCGAAGCTGTGGCCGCCCATCTCTCGCAACGCCTGGAGGAAGAGGAGCTGCGCTTCGCCAGCAATGAGCGCTTCGCGCTCCACGGTCAAAATCGGATTCACGTGCATCGTCTGCTGGCCCGGCTTACCGAGTTTGTGGAGAGGGAATCGGGATGGAAATCGCGCTACCGGGAATACATCGGCGGCCGGGGACGCCAGCGCTATGAAGTGGAGCATATCTGGGCTGACCACTACGAATGGCATCGGGATGAGTTCAGCCATCCCCGCGACTTCGCCGATTATCGCAACCGCATTGGCGGCCTCCTCCTTCTGCCCCGATCCATCAACGCCAGCTTCGGCGATTTGCCCTACGAGGAGAAGCTGGAGCACTATCTGAAACAAAACCTGCTGGCTCAATCCCTGCATCCCCGGTGCTATGACCGGAATCCCGGTTTCTTGCGTTTCATCGAGCGCACCGGACTGCCCTTCAAGCCTCATCCCCATTTCAAAAAGAAAGATCTGGATGAACGCCAGCGGCTGTATCTTCTTTTGGCCGAGGAGCTCTGACATCCGCGGCGTTTGTGGGAGCCCCTGGAAACTGGATGATGGAAGAAGCGCTGCAGATAGAGCGGACCTTTCGTCCCTACCCCGCGTACAAGCCCTCGGGCGCGCCCTGGTTGGGCGATATCCCCGCGCATTGGGAAGTCCTGCGGTTGAAATTCATTATTACGGCCATTTCAGACAAACAATCCAAGAAACCGCAGGAGTTACCGTATATTGGTTTGG